>NZ_JBFRJZ010000018.1:43354-110585 GCF_041469125.1 Vibrio sp. 10N.286.51.E5
TCTAAGCTCTAAGCTCTAAAAGCAAATAGCACACAAATAAAAAGGGAAGCATTCGCTTCCCTTTTTTGTTGTCTTGATTTTCTAGATTACGGTTAGAAGCTATATAGATTTATAGATTTATAGCTTCAGTCATTTTTGTCTAACTCATCAAAGCTAACCAACACGTTTTAGTGGTTGCTTTTCCAGCTTGGATCCACGGCTGCCTGACTGAAGTCTAGAGGGTCACTATTTGGGGTCGCTTGTCTCTCTGTTGATGCTTGCTCGGAATTAGGTTGTTGGCTGTAATCAACATTCGTATCTTGAGCACTCGCCGTTTGAGTATCTAGATGGCTCGCATCTACTTTTAATGCCTCACCTTCTTCATCAGACGCTTCTTTCACTTTCTTAGGGATCGGTATATTGCGCTTGTAGAGCTTATTGAGCGCTTTAATGATTGAATGCTTAGTGATCGCTTCTTGAGTCAGCTTGGTCATGATCGGTTTAGTCAGTGCTTGTAAGCCCACAACCGCATCGACACCTAGCTCACCGCCCACTTTATCTCTCTGCTGCTTAGCTTCTGAGTAGCCAAAATGAGCAGATAGGAATAGCCAGATATAAGCAATTGCATTACCGTGTTCACCATGGTCGATCCACGCTTCACCCGCTCTAAACATTGCCTCTGCACTGTTCTTTTCTGCTGCTGTCTCAAACCAGTACACAGCCTCACCATGGTTCGGCTCTACGCCAACACCATTTAAGTAACTCATACCCAGTTTGATCTTGCCGTCTAGGTTGTTTTTCTCTGCCGCTTTGCGATACCAATCAACAGAGCTTTCTGCAGAGTAGTCTGGATTTTCTTTGTCTAGGCACCAGTCACCCATGAATAGCATCGCTTCGGTATTACCACCAGCGGCAGACTCTTCAATATAGGTGTAGCCTTTGGGGATGTTCTTCACGGTCCCACGTCCATGAATCAGGGCTTTACCCATCTCAAATTTCGCCGACATATCGTTATCTAAGGCAGAGATCGCAAGCTGCCAAAAGTTGGCTTGTTCTCTCAAGATCAGATCTTCTTTGCGCTTCATACTTAAGCGAACAATGCCGTACATGCCGTTGACGTTATCCAAATGCGCCGCTTTATCGTACCAATATAACGCTTCCTTGATATTGTTACGTTCAGCCTCTTTCGCTAAATATAGAATCGACGGGACATGCCCTGTTTCTGCTTTAAAGTGACGCTCTTTTTGCTCTTGTATGCGCGCTTTTTCAATCGCTTTTCGGTAAGCGACAGCACGAGCCTTACGTTCTTGTTCCAAGCGCTGCTTTCTTAGTGATAAAGAGATCAGCCACACGGCGACAAGTATTAACGAAAGAGCCGTCGCACCAATTGCGATTCCCATTGTACTCATAAAATATTTAACCTAACTCGGCAGATACAAGACTCGACGTTGAGAGTGTGTTCTACCCATAGTGAATGTTATGTTTCGAATTACAGGGAAAAGTGCAGTTACTGGCACGTTCCGCCTTAAAATGAACTTAGTTCAGTATCTCAGGATTACATTGCGATAAGAAGCCTAGGAGGTTCAATCCGTATGCAGTCCATAGACGGTGTGATCTTGCTTCAATATAGATAAATTATGAAGGCTGCCTTTCATCAGGAAAGTCCTAAAGCTTGGTGACTAAATTGATGTTTTTCCCATCAACAATTTCGTGCAACTGCCGTACAACTCTCTTACAGGAATAGCTCTATACCTAGGTCAATTGACCGTATATGTAAGCCAACTCGGCAACCGTCTTCGCTGAGAATTTCTTCATCAAGCTTGCTCGGTGTACTTCCACTGTTCTCATGGCAATGCACAATTCATCGGCTATTTTCTGGTTACGCTTACCGTCGATAATTTGTTTGAGGATGTCTATCTCACGCTCGGTTAACGACGCGTACGCTTGGCGATACACATTCATGTGTAAGTGCTTTTCTGAAGCGTCCAAACCTTGCTTGATCGCCTCAGCTAACTCATTGCCTTTAACTGGCTTTTGAAAGAAATTCACCGCGCCGGCTTGTAAGGCTTCAACTGCCATTGGCACATCACCGTGCCCCGTCAGGTAAATCACCGACAGTGGGCTCTGCGCTTTTACCATCAACTCATGAACTTGCTGCCCTCTCATCTCTGGCATTCGGCTGTCTAAAACCACACAACCCGGCGCACTCAAGTCCACTGAGTCTAAAAAACTGGGGCCATCTTCAAAAGCTGACACAGTGAAATCATGCTCTTCTAATAAGAACACCAACGAATCGCGCATCGACTCATCGTCATCAACCACATAGACAGGAAGCCTTTGATGAAGTTCAGACATAACAAGATTCCTTATGAATCATTTGAAAGAGAGAAAGGCAGTGTCACCGCAACATGACATCCATGTGGGGTGAGTGACGTGATCGTCATTTGACCACTGTGATCTTCAATAACATCTTGGCAAATCGCGAGCCCAAGCCCCAAGCCATTTTCTTTGCTGCTCACAAAGGCTTGAGTCACTTCTTGTTCAGTGAAATCTAAGCCCGTTCCGTTATCGATAATCGACAACATTATTTTATCCGGTTGATACTCGGTAATCACTTTAATTGTCGATGGTTCGTTGTTTTTGTTACCAATATCAGACGTAGCGCTTTGTTCGCGATGCATCTGAGCATTACACGCGTCCGTCGCATTGTTGATCAAATTTACAACCACCTGCTGCAATCCGACGGGGTCAACATGTAGCGTGATAGGTTTACCCACGACATAACGTTCAATGGTTATCTTGTGTTTCTGTAATCGAAATTGCAGTAGCTCGATGGTATCTGTAAGAAGAGCTTCTATATCAGTTTGAGATTTATCTGATGAGCGTTTTTTGATCATGTTTCTTAAGCGCTGGATGATCGCATCAGCACGGTCCACTTGCGACTGGATCTTCTCAAATACAGGCTCTATGTCAGTCAGCGGTTTGTTCTTCGAAATCCGCAGTAAACCACCTTCGCTATAATTCCGAATAGCTGCCAAAGGCTGATTAATCTCGTGTGCCAAGCTACTTCCCAGTTCACCAACTACCGCGATTCGTTGTGAGTGCTCTAGCTGTTCACTCTTACTTTTCAGCTTATAAAGCGTCGCTTCTAGTTGCTTTTTGCTGCGACTGAATTTGTATTCTAGCCAGAAGTGGTAAGCATTCAGAGACACGACAAGAATAAAGAACGCCCATGCCCACTGTTGATTGTACTTGAGCCAGATTAACGCTTCTTTCCACCAAGGTTGTTGCAGTGGATGCATGTCGAGTTGTTGATATAGCTTGTCGATCGCCAGCAAGCTTGTCGGTGACGTCCAACCCGATGCATTCGCTGCAATGGCCGGTGCGCTGCTCTTAGGCATCGCAAATAATACCTGACTCATCTGTTTGGCCAGTGCCGAAGAAGCCCGCTCTGTTTTGGCGAACGACCAGTTGGGGTACAACGGCGTAGACACTTGGCATCGGAATCCTTCTGGCGCTTGATTCTCGATAATTCGATATTGCCCCGCCACCAGCAAACCTTCACTGATCATGTTCTCAACTAAACAGCTTGGTACGACAGCCGCTTCAATGTGCCCTTCACGTAGTTGATACAAGCTGGCGTCGATCGGGAAACCTAAAAATTGGGTGTTAGAGAAAAAGTGGTTGGGATTAAGCCCTTGTTGCATCACTTGGTAACGCATAGTGAGGTAACCACCAAAAGCATTTTCAGATACTGCCGCAATCGGCTTACCGCTGAGTTGTTCGAGAGAGATATAAGGCGACATTCTTCTCACCACTAAGGCGGAACCAATGCTGCGTGTATTACTGGTGCCATGAGCTTCAAAGTTATGACTGGTCATGGTTGCCATCCAAGAAAGCGCGTATTGACGTCCTAAACGCACTGCTTGGCCGGGATTGGTGACAACAAAATCGACCGTGACATCTTTCACCGCTTCCGCCATCTCTTCCAAATTAAAAGGCTTGAGAACAAAGTGCTTACCCGGAATGCGCTCCGACAACCAATCCATTGTCGGCTGCCAACGCTGTTGAGCGGAAAGCTTACCTCGAGTCGCCAACACGCCAACCTCTATGATTTGCTCAGACTCAACAGTGCTTGTCGTTGCAATCTCTTGCTCCGATTGAGCGGCTAAACAGATTCCTGCAGTTAGACTCAACCAACAAAGGCTAACGATTGATATTAGGTTTCGGACTGTCACTAAAATCTCTTTCTCCACACTGATGGCATGTTCACACTCGAATAACGCATTGACGACACGTTAAATAGAGCCTTTAAACAAAGCATAACAGCTAGATTGGTAAAACCACATTTGTTCTAGATCAACTTTGATCTGGGTATGTGGAAATCCACAATACCTCGTGAACGGTCAAAAACTGACAATGAGCCTAACAGATCGAATACCCATTTATAGGTACCTCTATGGACTCATTGAAAAGACGGTTTCTCAGCCAATTCGGTAAAGTTTCCGCCGGCGCTGCGCTCATTCCCATTGCCGGAATCAACACCGCAGTCGCCAGCACAGCCATTCGCAATAACAACCAGCCTGACCGCAAGGGCGAAGTAGGTAAACGCTACGCCATGGCGATTGATTTGCGTAAGTGCGTTGGCTGTCAGGCATGCACTGTTGGCTGCAGCGTTGAAAACCAAGCACCAATTGGCCAATTCAGAACCACCGTAAAACAGTATGAAGTCTCCCTTGATGATGGTTCGACTGCTCAACAAGACGTGAAATCTTTCATGTTACCTCGTCTCTGTAATCACTGTGACAACGCTCCCTGCATCAAGGTTTGTCCAGTTCAAGCGACCTTCCAACGCGAAGACGGTATTGTCATGGTCGACAACGAACGCTGCGTAGCCTGTGCTTACTGTGTTCAAGCTTGTCCTTACGATGCTCGTTTCATTAATAACGACACCCTTACCGCAGACAAATGCACCTTCTGTGCACACCGCCTTGAAGACGGCTTACTGCCTGCTTGTTTAGAAACCTGTGTCGGTGGCGCGCGTGTCATTGGCGACCTTAAAGATCCAAACAGCGAGATCAACCGTCTGCTCAATGAAAACCAAGACGACATCAAGGTGCTTAAGCCAGAGCAGAATACCAACCCCCATGTTTTCTATATCGGCATGAACGAGCGATTCGTTAGTCACATTGAAGGCCAACCTGCGATTTATGATCCAGCCGCCATCGATAACTCATCCTCTAGCAAACAAGGAGAGACAGCATGAATATCACTGAGGTGTTAGTTCCCGCTCAAGAGATCGCTTGGCTACCGTGGGCGGTTCAATATTTCTTCTACATTGGTTCGGCTTACGCGGCCGCTATTCTGTTTTTGATTGCACTGATATTCAAGAACTCAACCAGCCACCAATTTCGTTCTGCCCTTGTGCTTGTGATGGCCATCGGCGCGATTGTTGGGCCATTAGCACTTACTGGTGACTTGCATCAACCCGGACGTGCGTGGCACTTCTATGCTCACATCACACCTTGGTCATGGATGTCATTGGGCTCTCTGTTTCTACCTTTGTTTTCTGGTCTGGCTGTTGCGACTGCTTGGGTTTACCTGCGTGATGACATCGCACAGCTCAAAGAGAGTGAAAACCCACTTCTAAAACGTTTGTCTTGGCTGACGCTAGGTAAATGGCAAATATCATCAAAGCTGATGATTGCACTCGCTGCTGTGACGGCTATTTCGGGCCTAAGCATCGCGCTTTATACAGGCGCAGAGATTGCGATTTTGGCGAGCCGACCGCTTTGGCATCAACCGGCTTCTCCACTACTTTGGTTCACGACCGCATTCTTTGCTGCTACAGGTTTAACGCTGTTGATTTGGGCTCTGCTGCCTTCAAGCAAACCAAGCTTAAAACCAACAGACCTAGCTCTGATACAAAGAACCATTACCTTAACTGGTGGCCTTGCCATCATTCTCACGTCGATTTGGGCATCTAACCATGGTCACTTCAGCCTGTATGAGAACGACGCTTGGGGCATCAATTTAGGCATCATGACCACCAGCATTTTGCTGTGCATGATCTTGGTTCTACCACTGCAACGCCTATCGCAAAGTAAGCTAGAAATTATCTGTGTTGCGCTTGCGACCATAGTTTCTGCATGGGCGGTACGTTGGGTCACCATGATGGAAGTTCAAACCATTCCACGTTTCGATGTTGGCCCATTCCCTTATGAACTGCCGATGGGTAGCGCAGGATTACTCGGCATTGTTGGTATGTGTGGTCTTTGGTTAGCACTTGCGTTGTTCGCCTCTGAGATCGTGTCTACTGGTTCTACACGAACAACTGGTTCTGCACCAAAGACAACATCGAAGCCAAACCAAAATACACCTTCACCACTTAACCGCTCACATAGCTTGTAGTCTGAGGAATCATCATGGATAACAAACGTCGTCAATTTTTGAAAACAGGCCTTGCTGCCGGTGGTGTTGGAGCTTTTGCTGCAGGTTATGCGACAACCACAAAACACATGGTTCACGGTGCTCTTGATGGCACCGCGGGTAAGAAAACCAACCACATCCACCACGGTAATTCGTTAGAGACGGAATACAGTGTCGATGAACAAGATAAGATCTCGCCGAATCCAAATCAGCGCGTAGCACCATCAATGTGTTTCGGTTGTTGGACACTGTGTGGCTTGCGTGTACGTATCGATAATCGCAATGACGAAATTTTGCGTATCTCGGGCAATCCCTACCATCCGCTATCAAGTGATCAGCAAATCCCGTTCAAAACACCGGTAAAAGACGCCTACATTGGCTTGTCTGGAGAATCCGGTATCAATAATCGTTCGACAGCCTGCGCCCGTGGTAATGGCATGTTAGAGATTCAAAACAGCCCATACCGAATCACTCAACCGTTAAAACGTGTTGGTAAACGAGGTGAAGGCAAGTGGGAGCCGATCAGCTACGAACAACTTATCTCTGAGATCACCGAGGGTGGTGACTTATTCGGTGAAGGTAAAGTTGAGGGCTTACGATCGATTCGTGACATCGAAACACCACTCGATCCAAACAACCCTGAATACGGACCAAAAGCCAACCAACTGCTTGTGACCAATGCCGGTAATGAAGGCCGTGACGACATCTTGAAGCGCTTTGCATTTAACAGCTACGGCACACGCAACTTCGGTCACCACGGCTCTTACTGTGGTTACGCGTTCCGTGCGGGTTCAGGTGCGATCATGAACGATCTAGACAAGTTCTCGCACTTAAAACCAGATTTCAACAACGCAGAGTTCATTCTTTTCATCGGTATGTCTCCGGCTCAAGCGGGTAACCCGTTCAAGCGTCAAGCAAGACAATTGGCTGAGGCTCGTACTAACGGAAAACTGAGCTACACCATAGTGACGCCTAGCCTTCCTGCAGGTTCTTCAAGCCTTGCGGCAGGCGATCGCAACAACTGGCTACCGATCAAACCGGGCACCGATTCAGCATTAGTTCTGGGCATGATCCAATGGATCATCGACAACCAGCGCTACAATCACGACTTCTTGTCTCGCCCAAGTGCGCAAGCGATGAAGCAAGCAGGCACCACACACTGGTGTAATGCATCTCACCTTGTGATCAGTGACGAGTCGCACCCACAAAATGGGCGTATGCTTCGTGCATCGGATATAGGGTTGCTAGAAACAGGCGAACCGATGTCTGACGATGACGGATTTATTGCACTTGATGTGACAACGTCACTATTAGCATCACATCTTCAGGTGAATGAAGCGGCTCTGTTCGTCGATCAAGACGTAGAAGTTGATGGTCAGACTGTTCGTGTTAAGTCTTCTCTACAAAGATTGAAGGAAGAAGCCTTCAAATATGACCTTGCATACTACAGTGAGCAGTGTGAGATCCCGCAGGACCAAATTATTGCGCTAGCGAAACGCTTTACCAGTTACGGGACGAAAGCAGTCGTGGATACTCACGGTGGCAACATGCACACCAACGGCTTCTACAACTCGTTCTCTATTCTGATGCTGAACGCGCTGATCGGTAACATCAACGCGAAAGGCGGTGCGATGGCGAAAGCGGGTGGCTACCCGACTTCGGTTGCAGGTCCTCGTTACGACTTTACAAAGTTTAAAGGCAAGACCAAGCCACAGGGCGTGTTCTTATCTCGCAGCAAATTCCCATATCACAAGACCAGCGAATACAAACGTCGCGTTGCGGCAGGTGAATCACCTTACCCAACACGCGCGCCTTGGTACCCAATCTCTGCACCGCTGTTAACCGAGCATTTATCAGCGGCGATTGATGGCTACCCTTACCGCGCGAAAGCGTGGATCAACCACATGGCGAATCCACTTTATGGCGTTCCGGGGTTAGACAATCTATTAGGCGAGAAACTTAAGAATCCCAAACAGCTGGGTTTGATCGTCTCTATCGATGCGTTCATCAATGAAACAACAGCACTCTCCGATTACCTTGTGCCAGACACAGTAACCTACGAGAGCTGGGGTATGGCAACACCTTGGCATGGCGTTGCAACTAAGGCGATCACTGCTCGTTGGCCGATTGTTGAACCTAAAACCTCACGCACTCAAAACGGGCGCGCTATTAACTTAGAGAACTTCTTTATTGATCTAGCGAAGACGCTTGGTCTAGGTGGCTTCGGCGACAACGTAATCAAAGACAATCAAGGTAACTGGCACGGTATTCATAGCGCTGAAGACTTCTACCTGCGCTCGGCTGCTAACTTAGCGTTCGTAAAAGGTGGCGTGCCGAATGTCGATGCGGAAGATATTGTTTGGTCTGGTCTAGAACGCCTAGTCCCTGTGATGAACAAAACGCTCAAGCCTGAAGAGATGCTCAAAGTAGCGTATATCTTTGCGCGTGGCGGCCGTTTTGAAGACGCAACCAATGCGTATACCAATGAAACCATGAAGTACAAATGGACCAAACCACTGGCAATCTGGAATGAAAAGCTCGGTACTTCTCGCAACACCATCAGTGGTGAGCAGTACATGGGTTGCCCGACATGGTATCCACAAAAGCTTGCAGACGGCACACCTTTGGCAGAGCAGTTCCCAGCAAAAGAGTGGCCGTTCACCCTAACCAACTTTAAGTCCAACATTCACAGTGCGGTATCGAATTTGTCACCACGCTTGGAATCTATTAAAGGAGTAAACCCTGTTTACATCCACCCGCAAGACGCCTCTTCTGCGGGTATCAAAACAGGTGACGTATTTGCGATTGAAACACCGAGCTCAACCACACACGCGTTGGCGATGGTGATTGATGGCATCAAACAAGGAACATTAGGCTTTGAACATGGATTTGGCCACAAAGAACTCGGTGAACGTGCACACTGGATTGGTGACACACAACAACCGGTGAAAATGAAATCAAACGATGGCGTTAACATCAATGATATTGGCTTGATTGATCCGACGAGAGAAGGAAAAGGCGTGATGTTGGATTGGGTTGTGGGCGCAGCAGCCAGACAAGCGCTTCCGGCTAAGATCTACAAGGTCTAGCTTAAACTCAGCAAGCTATAACTTAATCACTGAGGCAAAACACTTCTTTATCTGATTTGCAGATGTGAACACAACAGGGCAACTTCGTCATTCGAGGTTACCCTGTTTTTTCGTCCCCTTGATCTAGAAAAGCACCCTATTTGGATAAACGTCCAATCTACATAAAGTACCCAATCTACATAAAGCATCCGCTCTAGATAGAGTAATCAACCCAAAACCATTAGGTAATCTTCATTTCACCACAACTTTTTTAGCCCGCATCCATAAAGCAGCTATGCTTATACAATCGGTGCCATAAAAGAGCCTTAACAAGCAGTTATACCGAGGCGAACATGGCAGTTCCCTTGCATTTCATAAACGGCAGTTGGATCAACCTATAGAAGTTCACATCAATACCATTATGGTAACTGAGGTTATTAATGTGAGACTCACCTCAAGTTCCAAGTGAATTAATGTGGAAATCCACAATAGCGCGAACAACCAATTATGTCGAAAATGCGTGCATTACAACCAATAGCGACGCCTCATGACTAAGCTGACAATTAAAACTCAAACTGTAACGCTTTGCATCGCTGCTCTAGGAAGCCTTTCTTTATCCGCTTTTGCACAAGCAGCACCCAATCCAATGCCAGAAGCCGCAGAAACTTGTAGTGGCTGCCATCAAGCCGACGGTAAAGGCATGCCCAACATTGCCCCTATGCTTGCAGGGCTCAATGCTGACTATCTAGAGCATCAACTGGTTCTGTTCTCAAGTGGTGAGCGTCAAAGCGCGATCATGAAGGGAATGGCTGACGGTGTATCTGATCCCGCTGTTCGTCGTGAGGTCGCAGAATACTTTGCATCACTACCTTCATACGAATTTACCGATTTAGAGCAGCGCGGCTCACAGGCTGATATCGATAACCCCTATCGTAAACTTGTATTCCAAGGCGATTGGGATAGAAACATTCCAGCCTGTGCAACCTGTCATGGGCCAAGCGGTATGGGCGTGGACAAATTCCCGCGCCTAGCAAGCCAGCATGCCGACTACATTCAGACTCAGCTCAATGCTTGGAAAAACGGCACTCGTAAGGGTGATGATTTAAACATGATGGGCAATATCGCCGGCAAGTTGACCGACGATGAGATCAAAAACCTCTCTTACTATTTCGCATCTTTCCGATACTAAAGGGCTCGCATGAAAACATTACTTCTAATTACCGCAACCCTTGCCTCTGGAATCGCTTATGCCGAAGGTGAGTTGCCCGATCGCCAAACCGAACTGCCCGCCGTTGAGAAGCCTCAAGATAACAAATATCTGGTGCCACGAGACTTGGTTGATATCCCTGCTGGGGAATTTGGCGACAAAGTAAAACTGGGCTATTCCCTGTTTGTCGATTCACAACAGATGCGTGGTACGTTCGTCGGCAATGAACAAAACTGTGTCAACTGCCACATGCAAGCGGGCATGAAGCCTAACGCTGCCCCTCTTTGGGGTGCGTACATGGCCTACCCTGCGTATCGTTCTAAGAATGACAAGGTAAACAGCTACGCAGAACGTATCCAAGGTTGCTTCACCTACTCAATGAATGGTCTGCCACCGGCTGAGGGTTCAAAAGAGATGGTCGCACTGACGGCGTATTCATACTGGCTGGCGATGGGCGGCATCTTAGACAAGAACGGCATGCAAGATACACCCGTTCCTGAGATTAGCGATGCCGACTTACAAGTCGGTGGTAAAGCGGAAAGCTTCCCTCTCCCTGAAGAGCTGTTAAGCAAATACCCAATCGATGGCCGCAGTAAGTTGGCAGGGCGTGGCTATCCTAAGATTGATAATCCTGAACAAGAGCCCTCGATAGCGCGTGGTGAAAAGGTTTACCAAACCAACTGCCAAACCTGTCATGGTCAAAATGGTGAAGGTATTAAAGGGGCTGACGGACGTTCATACTTTCCACCATTGTGGGGCGAAAACGCGTATAACTGGGGCGCGGGTATGCACCGGGTGAACACCGCTGCCTATTTCATCTATGAAAACATGCCGCTTGGAAAGAGCCAGCAACTTTCGATTCAAGATGCATGGGATGTGGCTACATTTGTGAATAGTCATGAACGCCCACAAGATCCTCGATACAAGGGTGATGTTGCTAGCAATGCTAAGCGCTACCACAATCACCAAGGTTACTATGGCAAAGAAGTTGATGGTCATGTACTAGGTACCAAAGCTTATCCGAGTGGTAAAGAAGTGATTCATGAGCATTAATAGGTATTAGTGAATATGAGCCGTTCACGCCAGCTATAGCTAAGCTTTACATTGTAAATCAGTGATAGCCGGAACAATTAAAAAGGAGCCAGATCGTGTGACGATCTGGCTCCTTTTTTATGTTTGAACGATTAGAGATCCAGCTAACCTTGCTGCATCTTCTCCCAAATCGTCGGAGAGCCAATATAGTCTTGAACCGTAGTGATGAATTCTTTGACTAGTTTGGTTTGCTTACGGTGCGGATAGACAGCGTAGATTGCGGTATCAATCGTAGAGATCGGATAATCCGGCAGTAAAGTGACCAAGCCAAGTTCTTTCATTGAGGCATACAGGTTTGATTGATCAAGGAAGCCATAACCTAGACCATCTTTCACACAAGACACCATAGTACGAACATCACTCACCTTATAGTTGCCACGAATCGTTAGGCTCTGGAAGGTATTACCTCCCGGCTCTTCACTAATGCGCAGATGGTCGACCGTCATATCACCATTGGTATAAATCACCGCAGGTAGAGCGAGTAGATCTTGTGGCGTTTTCGGTTCACCGTGCTGCTTCACAAAATCGTTTGACGCGACCAACATGAAATTACTGTCGGCAATCTTCTTCGCAATCAAATTCGATTCAACAAGCTTACTGAAGCGAAACGCGATATCAAACTGCCCTGCAATGATGTTGGCGATCTTATCGTCTAGTGAAAGTACGATCTGAACATCTGGGTACTTTCTCATGAACTGAGTGATGATAGGTTGCAGATATTGCTGCCCAAAATAGATCGGTGAAGTAATTCGTAGCACGCCTTTTGGCTCTGACTGGTATGAATCTGCAATGCCTTGAATCTGATTGATGGTGTCTTTCAGTACATAGGTTTGTGCGAGAATATCTTCCCCTGCCGACGTCAACGAAAACGAGCGTGTAGAGCGGTTCAGCAGCTGAACACCTAAATCTTGCTCGAGCTTTTTGATCTGTTTAGAGAGTGATGAGTTGTCCATATCATGTAAGGTTGCCGCTTTGGTAAACGACCCTTGTTGAACCACATCTAAGAACAATAACAACTGATTAGTATTTGGCACTGCGCCTCTCCTGAAATAAAACTCGACTAGCGTTCGTCTTTAGGGGTGTCCATCACAACCATAGTCGTAATAGATTGCACCTGAGCACATTCCCCAAGCACATCGGCATGAAACTTCTTATAGCCCGGTAGGTCTTTGGTTTCTACCCTTAGCAAGTACTCGTTGGCACCGGTAATGTTGTGACACTCCACCACCTCTTTTTCCATACTGACGTGCTGTTCAAACTCCAGCTGAGCCGCTTTGCTGTGGCTTGATAAACCAATCGAAACATAAGCAATAAAACCTACCCCCATCAGCCCATTATCTAGAACCGCACGGTAACCTTGAATGATACCTTTACGCTCAAGATCCTGGACGCGCCTTAAGGTCGCAGAAGCCGACAAGCCAATCCGTTCTGAAAGCTCAATGTTGGAGATTCTGCCGTCCAATTTAAGCTCTTGCAATATCCTTTCGTCAAATCTATCCATAAGTACTTATTATTGTGCATTTAGTGATAATAGAGGAAATAAAAGCACATAATTGCCTCACTTTCCACCTACTATGTTTCTCAACACGTGAAAGTCATGACCGGTCAGTCACTTCGTTCATTTTTTGCTGGAGAACCATAATGCCTTTAGAACAACTTAGCGCACTTGCCTTGTTTGCGTTCGTCTCGACCTTCACACCAGGTCCAAATAACATCATGCTCATGACATCAGGAGCAAATGTTGGCTTTGCCCGTACTATTCCGCACATGCTTGGCATTGCTCTAGGGTTTGCAGCCATGTTGCTGCTAGTTGGCTTCGGTTTAATGGGCATTTTCAACGCTTATCCGGTTACTCACCAAATCTTGAAATACCTAAGCCTTGCTTACCTCGTGTACCTTGCAATTAAGATAGCATTGAGCGGCAAAGCGAAAAGCACCGAGGCTTATAAGCCAATGACCTTCATCGGCGCGGCAAGTTTTCAGTGGGTGAACCCGAAAGGTTGGTCGATGGCGCTGACGGCAATTTCAGTCTATAGCAGCGGCAGTTCATGGTGGGAGCTTGCGATCATCGCAGGTATCTTCACGCTCGCCAACTTACCATCCGTGACATTCTGGACAGCGGCAGGTAAACAACTGCAACACTGGTTAACAACACCAGTCCGTATCAAAAGCTTCAACTACGGTATGGCAGGCTTGCTGTTAGCCTCAACGATTCCGATGTTATAACAAAATAGCTTTCCTATGATGGTTAGTAAGTGATTACTAGCCATCAATTTCATTACAAGTATCCAATAACCTCGCTAAGCCAACGTCCAAACGTCGCCTGCCCGCTCGGGGTTAACGTCCACGCAAACGCCGCAACATTCACTGCCACTGTCACCCAATATATGGCTCTGAACGGCTGCTTCTGCGTTTTATGACGCAGCTTATCTTGAGCAATCAACGCCCCTAGCCAGCCACCAGCAACAGAAAAAATATGCAGAGTTTTCTCTGGCACACGCCAATTGCCATTGATCGCTGCTCGCTTGTCCTTCGCGTACACAAAAAACGTCACGAAACCGATAACCAAATACCACACCAACAGCGCTTTAGAACTTTCCGCAAACAACACAGACACCGCCACCAGAACCAAATAGGAGATAACGATTTGAATAGATGAAGACAACATGACTCCTTTTGAGCAACAGCTCACATACTGTAGCAATTACGCCCTGTAGATTTTGATAAGGATGAGTAAGGCATATTGTAATTCGGTTAGCCTGCAAAGAATAAACAAGCCCTTTCATCCCTACATAACATGATGGAAGTTAAAGGAATTATAAATATGTACAACCAAAAGTACGCCATCTACCAAGTTTTTACGCGTTTATTTGGCAATAAAAACACCCAACATGTTCCATGGGGCACAATCGAGCAAAATGGCGTCGGTAAGTTCAGTGATTTTACCGACAAAGCGCTGTCTGAAATCCGCAAACTCGGTATGACTCATATTTGGTATACCGGAGTGCCACATCATGCGCTCATCAATGACTACAAGCACCTTGGTATTTCAGACGATCACCCTAGCGTGGTAAAAGGCCGTGCGGGATCACCATATGCCGTCAAAGACTACTATTCCGTAAACCCAGATCTCGCAGACAACCCTGAATGCCGACTAGAGGAGTTCGAGGCACTAATCAAAAGAAGTCACGACAATGGTTTAAAAGTGATTATCGATATCGTACCGAATCACGTTGCGCGTCATTATAAAGGCTTAAACAACCCAGAAGGTGTCAGTGACTTCGGCGCTCAAGATGACACAACGCTGGAATACCACAAAGACAATAACTTCTACTACATTCCCAACAGCACCTTTGAATTGCCAGACATAGAGCCCGCCTTTACGCCGCTAGGTGGTGAACAGCATCCCAACCTAAACTCCCCGTTTATAGAGACGCCCGCCAAATGGACAGGTAACGGCTCACGTTTAGCCAAGCCTAGTTTCGATGATTGGTATGAAACGGTGAAAATCAATTATGGCATGCGACCAGACGGTTCAAAAGACTTCCCTGAACTACCGAGTGACTATGCTCAACGCAATTACATGGATCATTTCCGTTTCTGGGAATCTGTTTATGTGCCTAACTCTTGGGCTAAATTCCGAGATATCGCCTTGTTTTGGTTGAATAAAGGTGTTGATGGGTTTCGCTACGATATGGCTGAGATGGTTCCAGTCGAATTTTGGAGCTACCTTAATTCATCTATAAAGATGAAAAACCAAGATGCCTTTTTAATGGCTGAGGTGTACCAACCGGACTTATATCGCGACTATATCCACTTAGGCAAAATGGACTACCTCTATGACAAAGTAGATCTGTACGACGGTCTAAAAGACATCATGCTAGGCAATACTTCCACGGCTATCATCCCCAAAATCCAACATCAAATGATGGATATTGAACATCACATGCTGCACTTCTTGGATAACCATGATGAACAACGCATCGCGTCTCCTGAATTTGTAGGTGACCCAAATATAGCGAAGCCTGCAATGCTAGTCAGCGCGTTATTGAGTAGTTCTCCAACCATGATCTACTTTGGGCAAGAAGTCGGCGAACCGGGCGCGGAGAATGCAGGCTTTGGACAGCCCTCACGAACTTCCATATTTGACTACATCGGAGTCCCACAACACCAAAAGTGGATGAACCACGGCGCATTCGATGGCGGGCTATTAGACGAAAACGAAAAGCAGCTGCGTCACTTCTATCAAAAGGTAATGAACTTTTCGCTAGAGCACTCATCGATAACCGGTGATTACCAAGACTTACACCAGTGCTGTAACTTAAGTGATTCAGTCTACGCATTTCTGCGCTCTGACCACCAAGAGCTAACCATTGTTGCAGCTAATTTCAGCCAACATACCACTGAAAATATTCACTTTAAGATTCCAAGTGATGTAATCCAAAAACTCAAATTAGTTGATGGTCGTTACATACTCAATGAATATATTGAAGGCATAGCGCAACAAGTGCTCGACATTGAGAACAGTGTTGGCAGTTTTAATATTGAATTGAAACCGCTGGCGTCTTTGGCTTGGGTGTTATCCTTAAATGGATGATATACCTATCAATATAAATTACCGAACAGCTCGCTTTTAGCTAATTGATAAATAACTTAATTCCCACATTAAATTAACGTCACCTCAATTCGATACCTTCCTCACATTAATAAGGATGAGCTCTCATCCTTATTATCTACTCCCGTCCTCTACGCCTTCTACTATTGATATTAAAAATATGAGTCATTGATCCAATAAATTTAACTTAAACCAAATACAAAGCGTGATATTGACACTAGGTTTCCTATTTTTATATATTAAAAATAACTTTATACATAGCCATCACAAATAGTTGACCATCGTTAAGACTAGGATATTCATCTTCATAAAAAGTGAAATATGGATATTAAAACGTGAACAACATAAATATTAATAAAATTATCTCTCTACGAAATACCTTCAACAATACCAAAAAGAAGAGCTTCAAACGCTCTACATTGGCCAAAGCAATGTTACCGCTCTTCACCGCTACTTTGATCGCGGGTTGTGGTAGTGATAATGATAGCGACAACGGTACAGCCCCTGGCAACAGTGGTTTATACCCTGCAGCTGAAAACGAAGTCGTTATTTACTACAAACGCGATGTTGCCGCTGCCAGCTCATCTGGCTCTACTTACGACGGTTGGGGACTTCACCTGTGGAATGGCGAAGGCTGTACTAGCACAGACTTAGTCGGCATGGGGTTGAGTGAAACCGGAACCGATTGGAACAGCCCTTACGAATACGATGGTATCAGCGATACTTACGGTGCCTATTATGTGTTGAAAGTTGACCCAGATGCCTCTGACCCACACAAATGCATGAACTTCATCTTGCACAATGGTGATGAGAAAGCATTTGGCAGTGCGAACTCAAAAGTCGAGTTAACTAAGCTTGGCGATTCACAAGGCGTATTTGGTTTCCATGGCAGCAGCGAGTTGTACTACGACCCAATTTCAGAGCGCCCAGTCAATATTGATGGTCAAAAAGCACACTGGCTAGATGCAACCACAATTGGTTGGGAAGCGGCTAGCAATGCAGACTCTGTGAAGCTTTTCTATGCACTAGACAACAGCATCACAATGAACGATGACAAAGAGATTGTCGGTGGAACTGCAATTGAACTAAGCAAAGACGGAGAACTATCTTCTGAATTGAAAGAGCGTTTCCGACACCTTGCAAGCTTACCTGCCCTAGCTATCGATGTTGACGACAGCACACTTCGCACTATTTTAAAATCTCAGATAATTTTTGTTGCCTACAATGCCAATGGCGATGTTATCTCTTCAACTGAGGTTCAAAAACCTGGTGTGCTTGATGCGGTATTTGCTAGCGAAGATGCTGGTAATGCAATGGCTGAAGAACTAGGCGCAATTGTTGAAGGCAGTGCGGCGACCTTCAAGCTTTGGGCACCAACCGCGCAAGATGTAGAACTCGTTCTATACAGTGAAGATCTGCTAAGTTCACAAGTAATCCCGATGACGGAAAACACTGAGACAGGCATTTGGGCGACTGATGCCGTGTCTAATGCAGTGAACAGTTATTACCGTTACCAAGTGAAGGTTTATCACCCAACCACAGGCAATATCGAAACTCGCCTTGTGACAGACCCATACTCTCTCAGTTTGTCAAAGAACTCAGCATACTCTCAAGTGATTGACCTGAATGATTCAACCTTGAAACCAGCGAACTGGGACAACTACCAACGACCAACCGTAGAGAAAGACGAAGACCACGTACTTTACGAATCACACCTACGTGACTTTAGTTTCAGCGATAAGCTCGGCACAGCTAGCCTAAATGGCAAGTACCTCGCTCTTACAGAAGCCGATCGTGAGTCGGTCAAACACCTACAAGCTCTCCAAGAAGCAGGTTTAACTACGCTGCATATCTTACCAGCATTTGATATCGCTACCGTCGATGAAGATGCCGCGAGCCGTGTTGATATCACCGACACCGTAGGAAAACTGTGTGATGTAAAACCGACAGCTACCTTATGTGGAAGCGAAGACGAAAACAAAGTCATCGAAGACGTACTCGATGGTTATGACCCTTCAACGGGTGACGCACAAGCATTAATGAATGACCTTCGTATGCTTGATAGCTTCAACTGGGGCTACGACCCATTCCATTACACAGTTCCTGAGGGAAGTTACGCGACCGATCCTAATGGTTCTCAGCGTATTCTCGAATTCCGTCAGATGGTCAAAGCTACGCACGACATGGATCTTAAGCTGATCATGGACGTGGTATACAACCACACCAATGCGTCTGGTGTGAACGATAAGTCGGTACTGGATAAGATTGTCCCTGGGTACTACCACCGTCTTAACGTCAACACTGGTGGCGTAGAAAACTCGACTTGTTGTGACAACACTGCGACCGAAAACCTGATGATGGGTAAATTGATGGTCGACTCACTTAAGGTGTGGGCTGACGACTACAAAGTGGATGGTTTCCGTTTTGACTTGATGGGCCACCAGCCAAAAGATGTAATGGTCGAAGCATTGGAAGAAGTGCGCAAAATCGACCCGAATACTCTGTTCTACGGGGAAGGCTGGGACTTTGGTGAAGTCGCCAACAACGCCCGCTTCGATCAAGCGAACCAAATCAACATGGCAGGTACAGAAATCGGTACCTTCTCAGACCGTTTGCGTGACGCCGTTCGTGGTGGTAGCCCATTCGATGGTGGTGTCGACTCAGAAGGGAACCACCCACTTCGCTTTAACCAAGGCTTTGGTAACGCAGCGATTGCCAACGAAGAAACCAAAGTTGATCAAGATTCGATCAATGGTCGTTTACATAACCAAGACCTTGTTCGTTTAGGTATGGCAGGTAACCTCGCAGAATACGTACTGATTGATTACAAAGGCGATACCAAACTGGGTAAAAACGTTGATTACAACGGCGCGCCAGCTGGTTACACCAAGATGCCTTCCGAGAACATCTCTTACGTTTCCAAACACGATAACCAAACACTTTGGGATAACAACGCTTACAAGATCGCCACTGGTACTAGCTCTGCAGAGCGTGCGCGTATGCAGTCTGTATCGCTTTCTACCGTGATGCTAGGCCAAGGCATACCATTCATCCATATGGGTTCTGAACTGCTACGATCTAAGTCTATGCAGCGCGATTCTTACGATTCTGGTGACTGGTACAACCGCGTCATGTTTGATGGGACGGACAACAACTGGAATGTTGGCTTACCTCGTGAAGATAAAGATGGTGCAAACTGGGATCTGATCAAAACAATCATTGCTGACAGCGCGGCTAAACCAGACTCAGACGACATTGAGCTGACTAAGCAGCAATTCCTAGAGCTATTAAAGATCCGTAGCTCAAGCGAACTGTTCCGCTTAGATACAGCTGACGAAGTTATGAAGCGTGTCGACTTCCGTAACGTTGGCGAAGATCAAGTCGAAGGCCTGATTGTGATGTCTATTGACGACGGTACGTCAGCGGGTGCAGATCTAGATACAAACTACGACGCCATCGTCGCAGTAGTGAACTCAACAGCAGAAGAGAAATCTTTCAAAATTGAGGGCACGACGGGTTTCGAACTGCATTACGTTCAGAAGAACTCGGCTGACATGACCGTTAAGAGCGCAAGCTTCTCCGGTGAGACTTTCACGGTTCCGGCACTTACAACAGCGGTATTTGTACAACCTCAAGGTAACGCACAAGGTGCTGGTCTGCCTGTTGATAACTCTGGCAAGGATGTATCGAGCATTCCGCCATACGGCCAAAAAACCGTGTATGTTCGTGGGGATATGAATGGTTGGAACCCTGTTGATGCTTGGGCAATGAACTTTGTTGCTAATGGAGTGTACTCTGTAACAGGCAATTTGGAAGCAGGTAACTATGGCTTCAAGTTTGCAGATGCTGATTGGAAAACACCTAACTTTGGTTGCGATTCTGTAGAGCTTGCAAGCGGGTCAATCGATATTGGCACAGGTGGCAATTGCCAATTGAGCGTAACGGAAGCGGGCAGCTACACCTTCACCTTGAATGCCATTCACGAGCTTGACGACAATGTAGACAAAGCTGTGGTATCTGTCACTAAGAATTAAGCTCCAAGCTTAGGTTCAAGTAACAGATAATAAAACAAGCGAAAGCTAGCCTTTGGGAGACGTCAGTCTCCCTTTTTTACAACTATTGAACCCAGCAGATTTAAGCAAATAATAAACAATTGCATCGCCCATTAAAATTCGGGGCATTTCCAACCATACTTTATAGCCCCTACATTCGATTACATGGCTGAAAACTTAGAACTAAAGGGAAAGGATATTCCTTAGAACCGTTAAAACCAAATCTTAACGATATATCATAGTAGGAATGCCGCTCTCCCTTAAGTGAACAGAATTAATCCTGGCAGCCTTTTTTGAAGGGTTACGCCCTACAATTACGATTAAAATACATTCAATTCTCGATGTAATATTCTATCAACAGCAAAACACCGCAGTTGTTTGCGGTGTCGTTAAATTTTGATTAGGAAAACTTCCATGAACCGTAAACATATCATCAAAACCATCCAAATGGGCATCGTGACTACAGCATTGATGGGCGGGATGGCTTTGGCTAATACCACTGATCTTGTAGAATCTACCGACGCTGCTCGCGCCCTGGCACATACTCCTAGCACTGCAACAACACAACAAATACAAGCTGAAAATGCCGCGCACAAACAGGCACTGCAAACACTTGAAAGCAACGGTAATGTTGATCAATATATGGAAACGGATAAAGCAGGGGAAACGACTACTGGTCACGTATCAAAATGCGAAAATACAGAAGTCCCTTTAGGCGAGAAAGTTGCTGAACATTGCAAATAAAAAGCATATACATTAAAGCGGTATTCGATAGGGTTCCTTAGAAGATGCTAACCGATGCTTAACTTACAAGCATTGCACTTTTAAAGGAACCCTTTATCTATATTACTTGGCGTTGACGGCTCGCACAAAGGCTTCTTGTGCACCTTCAATACCAAGGGCTTTTGCTTCATCTAATAAGCTAAGTGCTTTGGGAATATTGTCTGCGTCTACTGCTGCTTGAATGGCATTATGGTAGTAAGTTTGTGTTTCTGGTTGAATAGTCTCAACCTTAGCTGCTGCCGCTGGTTTAGCGTTAGATTCACTGCTAGAGCCAAATGAGAAGAAGCCCACTCTATCAATAGTCACTTCAATCTTACCGACATTCGCGTTTGGAACGGGGATGTCTTCTACTTCTGGCAGGTAGTTACCGCGGCCTTCCGCATCTAAACGTGCAGGGTGAATGACATCAGTAAAACCACCAAGATCTTCTTGCTCTGTATAGATAACTAAGTAAACAGATTCAGCAGTTGTCGGTGGGTAAAAATCATTTTCTGCAACAAGACGGTTGCCCAAATGCAACCTAGGCTTCGCGTATTCGAAGCTCTCTTTGCCATAACGCTCTAACTCGCGACCGTTTTTATCGTAAATCACGGCATTCGGCACAAATGCTGTATCACCGATCATGCTGGTGATCTTAATAGAGTATTCACCGCGATCCGCTGGTAGCTCGATCGCTACTACAGGGCTGTTTATACCCTGATAGTTTAAAATTTGACTGTCTGGTGTTACATCGAAAATTGCCGAGCTTGGAAGCTTCATCGGGGCAAATTGAAGACCAGCAATAGAGTTAACTTGTTCAGCCTGTGCCACTTGCACTTGCTCGACTACTTGTGCAGATTGACAACCGGCCAACGCAACACAACCACTCAACATTAGAGCTTTAAAATACATAACCCTTCCTTCTTGTTATTTTTTTAAGAAATTTACTAACTTTAATTACCACAAAGAGAACTATTCACCTAGGGAACGATCAACTTAATCGTACATTCCTTAAAAAAATAGCCGACGCGAGCCGGCTATGAATTAGGACAGTTTAGGATTGGTTAAGCTAAGTGTTTACCACCAAGCTTCAGCTTGGATACCGAACACGTACTCAGTATCGTCACCGTTGAATGCATCTTTGTTTTCAGTATCTAGGATGTAAGAACCGTAAACACGAATTTCAGGACGAGCCCAGAAGCTGTCACCCATAGCCCAAGCTTGAGCTACTGTGAACTTAGCGTTACCGAAATCTTCTTTAGCTAAACCGCTGTCTGAAATTTTCTCACCAGCATTGTAACCTGCTTCGAAGATAGTACGCATAGTATCGTTCCACTTGAACATTGGACGAGCAACTACAGAGTACTGGTCGATATCAAAGTTTTTGTTTGTGTAAACGCCTGCAGCTTGACCACCGATGTCGCTACCAGATAGGTATGCTAGTTGGTGACCCATTTCCCAAGATTCGCCTAGGTTCATTACACCCCAGTTGATCAAACGGAAACCAGATGCATCGTTGAATGCTTCAGTACCACGAGCGTAGTATGTACCTGAACCCCAGAAGTTAGCCGCCTGAACACCGTAACCGTTAGTACCGTATTGAAGGATAGTTTGGTGGAAACCGTTATCCATACCTTGGTGAATGATCGCAGAAGCTAGTAGGCCATCATCCGCTTCTTCACTCTTATCATCAGAGTCAGTTGCAAAGTTGTACGCTAATGCTAGCTCTAGAGATGCATCTTGCCATAGGCCAATGTTCGCTAGACGAGCATCAAAAATGTAACCTGTAGACTCGTCGTGGTCACCGTCTTGAATCAGCGCAACAGAAAGCTTCTGGTCACCAATAGATAAGTTTTCAATACCACCACCGGTACCTGACGTGTTTAGGAAGTAAAAGTCAGTGATGTGGATATCTTTACGTTGGTAGTATGTTTTACCAGCCCAAAGCGTTGCTTCTTTGTCTGAAGCGATCACGCCTTTAGCTTTAACAGCAAATTGTGCAACGTTGAAATCACCGTCTTCCCAACCATTAGAACCGTTGTTGCCTTGAGCAATCATAGATTCTACGCGCCACGTTTGCTCGCCAGTTTTTAGTTCTTCAGCTAGACCAAACTCGTAGTAGTTGTCATTTTCGTTACCTAGACGACCAATACCGTTTTTATTTACTGATACGTCGCCGTTACCGTTACCGCTAATACCAGTACCAGCACGCATGTAGCCATTAAAATCTACAGCGAACGCAGAGCCAGCAGCTAATGTAGTTGCCACTGCAACAGCAATCAAACTTACTTTTTTCATTCTTAACTCCATTAAGGACGATTTATTTTAGGTTTTTATATTTTTGCTCTCTTGCGGCAACCAAAGGCAGTAATGGTAGTCGTAAGATAGAGAGGTTTAGGGTTTCCCCTGATTCGTTTCAACGGGGTCAATATTAAGAGGGGATGACAAGTTTGACTTCCTCCGCCCCTAAGTTAATTAAGGGGGACTAGAGGGGAGTAGAAAATATACAGAATGGTGTTTTAAAGAGGTAGATCACTTAATATAGGAGGAGTAGACAGCACACAGATCTAATTATTCAACATAAGTGAGATCTAGCTCAAATATATAATTTGAACTTCATCGATGAATTATTTTTTTTACCGTAATTAATCTGTGAAGTTGCTTGACCTTACTGTGACAAAGCCTTTTACTAATAGTTCACTGATGTTGATAAACGAACAAGAAATCAAGCAATGACTAGAACGCTCGCTCGCCCTTATCCGCTAGGCGCAACGCTAGGTAACACTGGCTGCAACTTCTCTATTTATTCTCCTGACTGTAAATCTCTTTCACTCGCTCTTTTTGACGAGAACGACGAATTCACCACTTATAAATTGGAAAATGAATACGCTGATATCAGATATGTCTTTATTGATGGTATTAAAGCGGGGCAAAAATACGGCTTCATTGCCGAAACGGACAATGGCCCTATCCTGCTTTCAGACCCGTATGCCAAAGCAATAAGCGAACCGCTCGATTACGTCACGCCATATACCAATGAAAAAAGCTTTGCTATGGCGAAATGTGTCGTTGTTGATGACACCTTCGATTGGCAAGATGTAGAAAAGCCACGCATTAGCCGCGAAGATACCGTTCTTTTTGAAACGCATGTAAAAGGTCTATCTCAACTGCACCCAGAAGTGGCTGCCAATACTAAAGGACGCTACTTAGGGTTAGTGAGCCCTGAAATACTTGCGTTCTACAAACAGCAAAATATCAACTCTCTACAGCTTTTGCCCATTGCCGCATGCATGCATGAACCACACCTATTAGACATGGGTAAAGTGAACTATTGGGGTTACAACCCATACTTGTTTATGGTGCCTGACCCTCGCTACGCAGAGAAAGATGCCGTAAACGAGTTAAAGACTGCGATTCGCGAACTGCACCGCAATGGCATCGAAGTCATTCTAGACGTGGTGTACAACCACACAGCAGAAGGTGGGGAAGGCGGAACCACCTTCAACCTAAAAGCACTCGATAGCCGCTACTACATTAAACATGGCTGCCATTACGCGAACTTCACTGGCTGTGGAAACACCGTCGACCTTACCCACCAACCTGCACTCAACTTAGTGATGGATACACTTCGGTACTGGGTGAGTGAATTCCAAGTCGACGGCTTCCGTTTTGACTTGGCAGCGACACTGGGGCGCGAAGGTGACAACTACAACCCTGAGGCTGCTTTCTTTAAAGCCGTAGCTCAAGACCCTGTACTTAAAGAAACTAAGTTAATCGCAGAGCCGTGGGATATTGGTCCTAATGGTTATCAAGTGGGTAATTTCCCGCTTGGTTGGAATGAATGCAATGACAAGCTGAGAGACATCACACGTAGCTTCTGGCGCGGTGATCAGGGTTACCTAAAAGAGTTTGCTACACGCCTAATGGGCTCTCGTGATATCTACAGTGCAGCGCACTGGCCTTACAAACTCACCGTCAACTACATCACTTACCATGATGGCTTCACCATGCAGGACCTTGTCTCGTACAAGCACAAGCACAATGAAGAAAATGGTGAGAATAACCGCGATGGGCATGGTGATAACCGTTCTGAAAACTACGGTGTTGAAGGTGAAACCGAAAACCTGTTAGTTATCGCAACACGTGAAAAGCAGAAACGCAACTTCATGGCGAGCCTGCTGTTTGCTTTTGGTATTCCACATATTCTGACAGCTGATGTGTTATCTCACACTCAAAAAGGCAACAACAACGCTTACTGTCAAGATAGTGTAACTAGCTGGATTAACTGGGAAGATTCTGAGCGAAAAACTTATTTCAAGACTTGGTTAGCTGAAATGATCTCTGCACGTCAACAATATATGGTGCCTTTTATTAAGGCGTTCAGCGGAGAAAAACGCAACTCGAACCGCATCTTCTGGAGCCGTGTCGATGGCACACTCATGGAGCATGATGATTGGAATCGTTTAAGCTCTGTTGCGCTGCACTTAGGTATTGGCAAAGACGGTGACGAATTGATTTATTTGATAAACCAAACCAACGCACCCGCTCGATTCTCGTTACCGACTGATCGCGACCAAAACTGGGTCACCATCTGTGATACCAACTTACGAAATGTAAAACCCGGTCATGCAGAAGGTGAAATGCTGCTATCGCCGACTTCGATGGCAATTTTGCACTACTCGCCAGATAACACTGATTTGATTAAAGTAAAAGCTAAGCTAGCTTAATAAAACGCCAAAAACCATAAAAGCCAGTTATATTTATAGCTGGTTTTTTTATTAGCTGAATACCACATAAATCATTCTTTTATATGGAATCATTTGCATTGATGTGATGGATGAAACTGTTTAGTATTGCCGTACTATAAAAATGAATCTATAACGTCTTTGGATATCATGGCTTTACCTAAAACATTAATTCGGCTTTTTAAACCATACATTATTTTATTAACTGGAGGGATGCTCTATCTTGCTATGACTCAGCTTGAAAAAGTAGAAACAGCAGCAACAGAACAATCATCATCAAACATTCGTATCGCAAGCTCTACCATTCGTTCCAACATCGAAGCCACATTCGGCAAACTCTATTTTTTAGAAACCAGTCTAGGCTTGCCTAAAACGGCTCCAATCGGTGATAAAAAATTCAGAGAATTGAGTGATAATATTCTAAGAAGAACACCAAATTTCTCCGATATCGTTCGATACCAACCTAACTCCCAACATTATGTCTCCACTCGTGGCCTTCCTCTTTCCAATGAACAAATCGCCACAATACAATGGCATTCAATAGACGGTGTTGTAGAAGATTTTTACATCTCTTCCGTTTACCAAAAAGCCGATGGACGATGGGTTTTCGCCGTTAAACACACTGCAGAAAAGCTCAATGAAGAAATATGGATTGAGTTTGATTTAATGCATACCACGCAAGGTTTAAGAGATTTAAAAACGCTTAATAATGGCTATGTATTTGTTGTAGACAGAGCAACAGAGCGACTGGTATTCCACCCGGATCCACAGCGTATCGGTTCTAAATCCATCAGCTTCCATGCAGGGATCAGCCACCAACTCTCACAAGGTGAAACCGTTGGTAAGCACGAATATTACTATCAAGATAACTTCAAAATATCGGTATTTGACGCAGACAACAGCTTAAATTGGGTGTTCATTGCGGGCACTGACCGCCATGACATCTTAACCAGCTCACATCAATTTACGTTGACGGGCTTAGTACTGGGCTCACTCCTGCTATTGTGGATTGGTGCCAACTATCTGGCTTATCGTTTGAACGTGTCCTTGTCGCAACTGAATAAAGTCGATGACCTTGTAAGCTTTAAGCGAGAGTTAAAATCCATACTGGATAGTTTCACCTACCAAAAAGGCATTCAATTCTGTCTCTATCAGCTTGAGAACCACGCATTCAGTACCATCGACTATCACGGAAACAAATCCACGGTACATTGTGACAAAGCCCTTGCAGAGCGATTTACACCGGACACTATGGCTTACCGAAGTGGTAAGTACGCCGATCCACTGGCGTATAAACTCAAAATACACCAACGTCATTACTGTATTCCTTTGCACTCTCGTCAGCAGTTGATCGCAGTGTTGTACGTAAACGTAAACTTACCGATCAGCCAGAGTATTCTACGAATGATCCGTGATTACACTGAAGTCTCTTTGTCTAACTTACTGCTTCAACATCAATTGAGCAGCAAAGATCTGATGACGCAGTTAGACAATAAGAGCAGTTTCAGCATCGCCATCGAAAACTACGTGAGCGAGCCCGATACCTATGTCGCTCTGCTTGATATCGATAACTTCGACCACGTAAACCGAGCCTACGGTGAAGCGGTTGGCGACAAGATGATCAAGCTGACTGCAGAATCGATACGCAGTTACTTCCCCAAGCCAAAGGGACTTTGCTTGGCTCGTGTTGGAGGAAAGGAGTTCGCAGTATTATTCAAAGCCAATGATGTGAAAGATGCCAAATTCCAGCTAGACCAGTGCAGAGTCGCAATCGCGGAGAAAACCATCGTCACTCCAGATATCACCTTATCGCTAGGGGTTAGCGTGGGATACTCGCAAATAGAGGGTGAAACAGACTCAGCTTTAGCGCTGGCGGAACAAGCGAAACTTATCGCGCAACAACTTGGTAAGAACCGAGTGGAAGGCCATATCAGAGCCGTTGCCAAAGCATCGTAAACCTATACTTACATTTCTGTAGCCACTACAAAGCACCTAGGATTCACACCCTAGGTGCTTTTGTTTTTCTAGAAAGTCATTACAATGCGCCTTCGATAAGACAACACCCCTTTTCTAACGACGCGAACCTTATGAAGCTAAGTAACCGACTGCAAACTCTCCACTCCCTTGTCAGCAATGACTATCAGCATATTTGGGACTGTTGCTGTGATCATGGCTTTTTGGGTGTTCAACTGTTATCGGATAATAAAGCGCCTCAGATTCACTTTGTCGACATTGTCCCGTCTCTGATGAGTGAGCTTGAAGGCAAGCTAGCGCGCTACTTTCCGCAAGATAACAGAGCCGAACAAACGGTTAGCAGCCAATGGCAAGTCTACTGCATGGATGTCGCCGCTATTCCGCTTGAGAAACATACAGGCAAACACCTAGTTATTATTGCGGGTGTCGGTGGCGATCTTACTCAAAAGCTCGTCGATGATATTCATCGTCAACACCCAGACAAAGCGATCGATTTCTTGCTTTGTCCGGTGCATCAGCAATTCGAGTTGAGAAGCCATTTAAAGGCGATCCATTTTGGTCTTATTGATGAAGTGTTGATTGAAGAGAACCGTCGTTACTACGAGATTTTATTGGTGAGTAATAGTCGCGGTGATTCAGAAAAGAGCCAAACCGTTAGCGAGATATCAAACGTCGGTGACAAGATCTGGACACCAAGTTGTGATGAACAAGTGAAGGTATCACAGCAATACAAAGCCAAAACATTGCAGCACTACTTACGTATCCATCAAGGACAAGAGAAGCAAGGAAAACCTAGCCAAGTAAAGCATATTATTGATGCTTACCAGGCGGTTAAGCCATAGTAAGTACTAACTTAATGGTTTGAATATTAAGAAAGTCAAATTAATAAAAAAGCCGATAGTTCAATGAGCTATCGGCTTTATTAATGCTATCGATTCAGTTTTAGCTTACTGTTCTTGTTTCTTATAAGCCACATCAGGCTCGTCAACTGTCTCTACCTCAGAAGGCTTATCAACCCCATAAACCGTATCAAGGTAGACGTCTTTCTCTTTCCACGTGCTGTTCAACCAATTGTGGAAGCGACGTTTAAAAGCCTTATCTTCAAAGTAATTACCGTTCACGTTCTCATCCATTGGATGCAATTTAATACGCACAACGACCTTAGTCATTTTGCCCTTCAGCATATCTTCAAACGGAGAGGTTTGGTTTTCAGGGTAAGCTAAGGTCACATCCACGATGCCATCCAAAATTGGGCCCATTGCAGATAAAGCAAATGCCACGCCCCCAGTTTTCGGCTTCAATAAGTGGCGATAAGGGGTCTTTGCTGACGCCAGTTTCTCGTGGTTTGCACGAGTCCCTTCAACAAAATTAACCAATGTTGTCGGTGCTAATTTGAACTTAGTACACGCTTTATTGATTGCATTAAAATCATCATTACGGCGTTCTGGGTTGCGTAATAGAAACTCACGAGAGTGGCGTCTCATGAATGGCATATCTAAGCCCCAGCAGGCCAAGCCAACAAATGGTACGTACAACAATTCATGTTTCAAGAAGTACTTCGTCATCGGCATTTTGTCTTTTAGGATTGAAGACAAAATCACAATATCTGCCCAGCTTAGGTGGTTGGACATCATCAAATACCATTGCTTGGTCGAAATATCTTCCCCCCCTTCCACTTGCCATTCGATATCGTTATTGGCGTTCAACATCCATAAATTAAGAGAAGCCCAACACCAGAATGTGAAGTTAGCTAAGCGAGTGCATGATTTTTGAACGACAGAAATTGGCAAAATAAGTTTGATTAGGGCAAACAGGCTCACAGCCAATGCGGTGAATGCAGTATTAATGGTCACGAACAATACGTTCAAGGCCATACGAAGATTATCAAGCATAAAACACAGTTATATTGAGAACGAAAGCCGCCATTATACGCATCTATAAATTATTCTCTTCAGTAATTGGTTGAATATCCTAGGGGTCAAACCACTCAACCTATGTTAACGATGTTCAACCAGCTAAAGTCTATTAAAACGAAACCAAAACACATGCGCGAGTCATTTGGACTCAAATAGTATATTGTCTTTTTGACAACATTCGACCCAATAATTAACCTTTAATAAGTATTGATAAGCATTCTCATTATTGGCGTGGTACATGCAACTCTAAAGTGTAAATAGTTGAGTATCCTTAATGAGATAACTTCTCTTCTTAAAGGTGGATGATATGACAGATATTCCTCATGGTTTAGTTACAGGCAAAGTCCTAAACAAAACAGAATGGACAGATCAATTGTTCTCACTCCAGGTTAGTGCACCTGTCTCTTCTTATCAGGCAGGTCAGTTCACGAAACTTGGCTTACTTAACAGTGAGGATGAGTTCGTAAGACGCGCCTATTCGATGGTGAACGCGCCAGAGCACGAACAAGGTCATCAACATCTGGAATTTTTGATTATTAAAGATCAGAACGGTCAGCTTTCACCTCAACTTCATGAGTTGAAGATGGGCGATGACATCTTTGTCGGCAAAGACCCAAGTGGCTTTATGACCTTAGATGAGATCCCAGAGATCGCCGACGATCTATGGATGCTTTCAACCGGAACCGCGGTAGGCCCATTTATCTCAATACTTGAGAGCATGCAGATACAGCAAAATGAGTTGGCTTCAGACAAAGCCTCTTCATTCAAGAATCTGGTTCTAGTGCATGCTGTAAGAACAGAGCAAGACCTGACTTATCGAGATCGTATCACTCAACTCGTTAATCACTTTCAAGGGAGACTTAAATATGTGCCAATTATTTCTAGAGAATCAGTTACCGGAACTTTGCGCGGACGAATCCCAAATTTGTTACTTGGAGGCGACCTCGAGCAAGCCGCGTCTGTCGCTTTCAATCAAACCCGCAGTTTTTTCTACCTTTGCGGCAATCCGCAAATGGTTCGTGACACAAGCGAAGCGCTAACTAGCTTAGGTTTCGAAAAGCACTTACGCAGAAAACCCGGTCAATTCAGCAGTGAGAACTACTGGTAAATAACAACCGCCACTCGTTAGACAGAAGCACAACTTTCAAAGAACAGTTAGAGAAGAGGTTTTATATGAGTCATTTACGTATTCCGTCACACTGGAAAATTCAACGTTCCACACCCGAAAGTAAGATTCATTCAATATTGATGAACTTATAAGCAAGCAACCTCGTAATGTGATTTTTAATGTTCAATAAGTGAAGACAAAAGATCAAATAACCATAGCAATTACAATGACTAATGGTGATAGACAAGAGAAAAAAACTCTAGCACACTGAACAGAGTTGTAGGGCATGTTGACCTATCGAGCTGATTTTTGCAGCCGTTTGTGGGTTATTTATACAAGGCAGAGAATTCGACGTGTAGCTCGCCTACATGAGAATTCGATAACGCTGTAGAAAGGAACCACAAACACTGCCCGAAGGGTTCGGCTAAAATCGTTTTACTCTTTGTTGAGAGGGTTTTGCTTAGAATGACTAGGCGGCAAACCTCTCGTCGCGATTAAAACGATTTTATCTCGAACAAAACTTAACCGCGAAAGGTCAACATGCCCTTGTTTTAATCACGTTTCAGAGAATGAATTAGTGGGTTATTTATATTTTAGGTAAGAGAGGAAGCCATGCTCAACATTGCTTTTTTTAGCTCAAAATCATACGACGAAAAATCATTCGAACTGGCAAAAGGCGAACTCAACGCTGAGTTTCATTTTCACGATTTTCGACTCACCACAACAACAGCAAAAATGGCGCACGACAACGAAGTGGTTTGTGCGTTTGTAAACGATGACCTATCGCGAGACGTGTTAGAGATTCTTGCTCAAGGCCGCACCAAGTTAATCGCGATGCGCTGTGCGGGCTTTGACAAGGTCGACCTAGACGCAGCCAAAGAGTTTGGTCTGCAAGTGGTTCGCGTTCCGGCTTACTCACCAGAATCGGTAGCAGAACACACGGTTGGCATGATGATGTGTTTGAACCGTAAACTACACAAGGCATACCAACGCACTCGTGATGCGAACTTCTCTCTTGAGGGGTTAGTTGGCTTTAACTTCCACGGTAAAACGGTCGGTATGATTGGCTCGGGTAAGATTGGCCTAGCGACGATGCGAATTCTGAAGGGTTTAGGCATGAATATCCTATGCTATGACCCATATCCAAACCCGTTAGCTGTTGAGTTAGGCGCTAAATACGTTGAACTCGACGAACTTTACCAAGAGTCTGATGTGATTTCTCTACACTGCCCAATGAGTAAAGAGAACTACCACCTATTAGATGCGACTGCGTTTGAGAAGATGAAAGACGGCGTGATGATTGTCAACACCAGCCGTGGTGAACTACTGGATTCCACAGCTGCTATCGAAGCGCTTAAACAGAGTAAGATTGGCGCACTTGGTCTTGATGTGTATGACAACGAGAAAGAGCTGTTCTTCCAAGACAAATCAAACGACGTGATTGTCGATGATGTGTTCCGCCGTCTATCTGCTTGTCACAACGTGCTGTTCACAGGTCACCAAGCTTTCTTAACCAAAGATGCTCTGTTCAATATCGCGAACACAACACTCACCAGTGTTGATGCTTTCTTTGCTGGCAACACCAGCGGCAACGAACTCGTTTAATAACAGATTGAGTTAACAGCAGGCTGAGTTAAAAACAAACTAGGTCTACAGATACAAAGCCACGCTATTCTGAAGTGAACAGCGTGGCTTCGTCGTTTATTCAGTATTCTAAAACCGTTCCTAGACGCAGAAATGACAATCTTCAGTGTCTAAACCATAAACGCCTTTTCTAATAGCAAGGTGCTCTTCACCGGCTTTGACGCCCATCTCGTAACCTGTATTAAGAGTACTTTGATCCATAGTTAAACGCTTTACTGCGAACGCTTCTGGCGGCGCTATCACTTTAATGGTCGCATCTTTGGGTGGGTTACGAATGAACTCCAGAGACTGGTTGTAGTTTTCAGCACGCACCGCCATCGATTCAGCAATATTTGGGAATTTCTTTAATAGTTTCTTCAGCATCCATTGGTGCTTTTGAGGCTTCATTCGGTAGCTCAATGGGTGAGACAGAATCACGGTAATATCGCGTGCGCCACGGCGATATGCTTCACGAACCGGAATCGAATCGGCTACACCGCCATCGGTATAACAGCCACCAGAGAAACACGGAGTTTCACGGTAAGCGATAGGTAAAGCCGTTGTTGCTTCAACAACATTAGAAAGGTTTTCTGGCTTAATATGGTAGTAGTCTGCACTGCCCGTATCGACATTTGTGACAGCAGCAATGAGTGGGATACTTGAAAACAACTCACCACAATCGAGCGGATAACGTTGATTGGATTCGTTCCATAACCATTTAACATCTACCAAGTTACCGCCTTTGGCAAAGCGAGCAGGATTAAAGAAAGTTTTATCCGTCGCCATCGTGGTGATCACATCATAACTGCGTTTTGGTGCATGAGATAAGTAGCCAACCAGATTCGACACACCTGCAGATACGCCGATGGCAAAATCATAAGGACGGAAATCGTCTTGCATGAAGGCGTCTAAAACTCCAGCAGCAAAAATACCTCTCATTGCTCCACCTTCAACGATTAATGCGCTCTTATTCATCTCAAACTCCTCTACTTTCTAAACTGATAGTCGTAGAATAATCCCATCACTCTTACAAAGATAATGGGATAGATTTATCAATTCGATAGGTAAAAACTATCAATGTGGATTATTAAATTTTTCAATGATTTAGGGTTGCTTAATAAACAGCGAGATCAAAAAAGGCCGTTGAGTGATTCACTCAACGGCCTTTCAATTAACGAATCAAGATGATTGATTACGACTTAAATTCGCTCACGTCGATTTCAAGCAGTTTACCAATGCCTTCACCGTATGCAGGGTCAGCTTTGTAACAGTGTCTTAGGTGACGCAATTGAATCTCTTTTGGCACGCCGCCTAGGTTGCGAGCAGTGTTATCAAAAAGAATCGCTTGCTTCTCTGGTGTCATTAGGCGGAACAAGTCACCCGGTTGCGAGAAGTAATCTTCATCTTCGCGGTGATCCCAGTGTGCTGCTGCGCCATCTAGGTTCAGTGCTGGTTCAGCGAAATCTGGTTGCTCAGCCCATTGACCTTCGTTGTTTGGCTCATAACCTAATGTGCCACCGAAGTTACCATCGACACGCATCGCGCCATCACGGTGGTAGCTGTGTACTGGGCAACGAGGCGCATTCACTGGAATGTGCTGATGGTTTACACCCAAACGGTAACGTTGTGCATCACCGTAAGCAAACAGACGACCTTGCAGCATCTTGTCTGGCGAGAAGCTGATACCTGGAACTACGTTCGCTGGGTTGAATGCTGACTGCTCTACTTCTGCGAAGAAGTTTTGCGGGTTACGATTTAGCTCAAATTCGCCCACTTCGATCAACGGGTAATCTGCATGAGGCCAGATCTTAGTCAAATCGAACGGGTTGTATGGAACCTTCGCTGCATCCGCTTCTGGCATCACTTGTACTTTCAACGTCCATTTCGGGAAATCTTGGTTATCGATGCTGTCTAGCAAATCACGTTGGTGGCTTTCGCGATCATCACCGATCACTTGTGCCGCTTCTGCGTCAGACAAGTTCTTAATACCTTGCTGAGATTTGAAGTGGAATTTAACCCAGAAACGTTCGTTGTCAGCATTGATGAAGCTGAACGTGTGACTGCCGAAACCATGCATGTGGCGGTAAGTCGCAGGGATACCGCGATCACTCATCACGATAGTAATTTGGTGAAGTGCTTCAGGTAAAGAAGTCCAGAAATCCCAGTTGTTCTTCGCGCTACGCATGTTAGTGCGAGGGTCACGTTTAACGGCGTGGTTTAAGTCTGGGAACTTAAGAGGATCACGAAGGAAGAATACTGGCGTGTTGTTACCCACCATATCCCAGTTGCCTTCTTCAGTATAAAACTTCAACGCGAAACCGCGAATATCACGCTCCGCGTCCGCTGCGCCACGTTCGCCAGCTACCGTTGTAAATCGTGCAAACAGATCCGTCTTTTTACCGATTTCAGAGAATAGTTTAGCTTTGGTGTATTGAGTAATATCGTGAGTCACAGTGAAAGTGCCGTAAGCCCCTGAACCTTTCGCGTGCATACGACGCTCTGGAATCACCTCACGATCAAAATGCGCCATTTTTTCTAAAAACCAAACATCTTGAAGAAGTTGAGGACCGCGTTTATCCGCAGTTTGAACATTCTGGTTATGAGCAACAGGACAACCCGCAGCTGTAGTTAATTTTTTACTCATCATCTATTCCTTATTACCTTTTAGATGCACCATCTTTGTTGCATCTTTACTTCTGAATGGTGGCTATTCATCACACAAAACCACGCAGTAATTAAGGATATAGAATACGCCTGGGCTAAAGTAAAATATAATCGTTTGTATTTATCGTTATCATGGATAAAACCTATCAAATTAATGATCTAAATCATAATCATTCAATATTGACAATAATATTTACAATATAATAATCATGAACTTACAACACGCAGAAAACCAAAGCTAGGCGCAGCCTACCTCGTAGAAGCCACTATTTTTGAGATATTTTGTGACCTAACCGTAAAGTCGCTGCGATATTTCTTGCCGTTCTTGTTAAGTTAAGCTCCGCCTCTTGTAATACTTTTTCTAAAGTTTGTGGCGATCTTACAGTTCCAAACAAGCTGCTCATTTCGCCGTAAAGCGCTTCTACTTCGGTGCCTAAAGATCCGGCAATTCCTATGGTTGGAATGCCCTGTAAGCTCGCACGTTTGGCAATGCCATAAGGTGTTTTTCCTTGCAGAGTTTGATTGTCCATCTGCCCTTCACCGGTAATCACAAGGTCGGCACCTTTCAACACATCATCGGCTTGCAAAACGTCCAGTACCATCTCGATACCGGGTTTAATTTGCATGTTGAATAGCAAACCAAGTCCCATCGGCGAGCCACCAGCCGCACCATAACCCATACGCTTTTGAACGGATTCACCGCCGTCTACACAACCTTGCGTTTCTGCGACTTGAGCAAAATTCGCAAGCGCCTTATCAAGCATTAAGACTTGTTCAGGTGTCGCTCCTTTTTGCGGACCAAATACATGGCTGGCACCGTTATCCCCACACAATGGATTATCAACATCGCATGCCACAATCAACTCGATATCAGCATAGCGTGAATCTAAACCAGTAAGATCAATCGATGATAAATCAGCTAGTGCAACGCCACCTCGGTTAAGCTCTTGCCCTGCATTATCTAACAGTGTCCCACCTAATGCTTGAACAATACCTGCACCGCCATCATTAGTTGCACTGCCACCCAATCCAAGAATAATCGTTTGAGCGCCCTGCTCTATCGCCTCCAAAATCAATTGCCCCGTTCCGAATGAAGAAGCAATCAATGGATCACGCTGCTCTGGTTTCAACAAGTCCAAACCAGAGGCAGCGGCGATCTCAATTAAAGCCGTTTTCTTAGGATTCTGATCCGACGGTTCTAGCATTGCCCATTCTGCATTGACTGGTTGCCCTAACGGCCCTTCGACTTGGCTATGTCGCTTTTCACCAAAAAGCCCTTGGAGCAATACATCCACAGTCCCTTCACCGCCATCGGCCAAAGGCAAGGTCACATAGTCAGCGTCAGGGAAGATTTCACGAAAGCCCTTTTCGATACACGCTGCCACCGATAAGGCAGATAAAGACTCTTTAAACGAGTCTGGTGCAATAACAATTTTCATACTGAGAGATCCAAAAGATTAGTAATTTTGATGAGTGCCCGATCCAAAAATGCCCCTATTGAAGATCAGCAAGCTAATCACTTAATAGGGGCAGTATATAAAGTAAATACTAAGCACATAACGTCACCCTCACATTGAGGTTATTGATACCCGCAATTTGTGAGTTAGATCTACTACTTACATATTGGAATCATAGATTGAGAGCATCGACCGAAATTTTAGGATAGGCAGAGTAGAGTTGCATAAATTGAAGATGGTATAGTCCACGAAAATCAAACATCTTGGACATCATCATGCATTCTAGCGACATCATCAAATTGGCAAATTTAGGCGTTAATATCGAAATTTCAAAAGACTCTTCATTGCATCCCTCTGATGCGTTAGAAGTGGTAAAGATTGTTGCTGAAATCGGTAGCCAAATCGTCATCAAAAAGAAGTACCACACAGACTACCTGATTCAGATGGCTGAAGTGGGCCGTGATCATGTGACTATTGCTGTTTAAGAACAGCCACTATTTCGAAATTGACATAACCTCAGCTTCAACAGTTTAGAGCGACATGTTGATATAAAAATGCAGCATATTGGGGGGCAATATGCTGCATTTTCTCTTTTCGTTAGGAGCACCGAGAACGCAAAGAGAAACTAGTTAATAATTCTAAGTAGAGTTAGTGGTCAAACAACATCGGAACACCCGTTTGCACACAAACATCATTCAGTCGTTTTTGTGCCGTAAGTATATTCTCTTTCCAACGTTCATCTTGAGCCCACATCTCAATCACGAGTGGTACGACGCACTCAGTCTCTTTCAACGTTTCAAAAATGGCATTAAAGTCGACTTCACCATCACCAATCACTAAGTCTCGAAATTGACCTTTGTATTCGTTAGTCACTTTATAAGTGTCTTTGAGGTGGATCTGAGTGATATGAGGCTTGCTCAACTTTAGTTCCGTCACTATGTCGTAATTCCAACCGGAGATATTACCCACATCTGGATACGCCGTGAAATACGGTGAATTGACTTCACGACTCAGCACTTCAAACTTGCTCAAAGAGTTCAAGTAATCGGTATCCATGATCTCCACAGCGAGCATAACGCCCGACCTTTCCGCCAACTGCGCAGAAAGCTTCATGCCTTCAATGAACCTCTGGTGAGTAACCTTATCCGCAGGCTCGTAGTAAACGTCATACCCAGCCAATTGGATGGTACGAATACCCAATTTGTAAGCGAGTGAGATCGCTTTTTCCATATGGATAGCCGCTTGTTCACGAATCACCGGATCTGCAGATCCAAATGGGAACTTGCGATGCGCGCTTAAACACATGGATTGCAGCGGTACACCATGCTTTTCACACAGGCGACGTAAGACATACACTTCATCGTCATTCCAATCCAAACGGCTACGGCGCTCGTCTGATTCATCTACCGATATCTCAAGAAAATCAAAGCCGAGCTCTTTGGTTGTTGCCAGTTTGTCTTCCCAGCTGAGTTCGTTAGGTAGGGCCTTCTCATAAAGCCCTACTCGGTGGCGTAATAAGTTTTGGTACATAACGCCTCCTAATTCCAGTAACGGTCGATCTGAGCTTTTAGTGCTTCTGCTGTTTCTTTACCTTTTTCACCCGCAAGTGCGCGACCTGCAATAAAGGTTTTCGCTTTAATGCCTTCAAATAGGTAAAGGTCTTCAGGCACGATGCCACCTGTGATAGAAAGCTCGATGCCCATTTCAGACAATGCACGCATCTTCACAAGATCTTCTTCAGTCCAGCCCACACCAGCTAATTCAGCGTCACGAGAACGGTGATAGATAGCTTGAGAGATACCTAGGTCGACCCAAGATTGAGCATCGTCCATTGTCCAATTGCCGTAAATTTCGATTTGTATTTCACCGTTAAATTCGTCAGCGACTTTCTTACACGCACCAATGGTTGCGATGTGTGCAGCCGCAGAAACGGTTATCCAATCAGCACCCGCTTCGAATGCCATTCGAGCCAAAATTGCGCCGCCATCGGTGGTTTTCATATCGCACACAAGGATATGGTCTGGGTGGTTTTTACGAAGGGTAGAAACCGCTGTCATACCTTCAGCAAAAGCCAAAATAGTGCCCACTTCAATCACATCAACAAAGCTTTCAACGTTGTTTGCCACTTCAATTGCGGCAGGAAGATTTGTTTGGTCTAGGGCGATCTGAATCATTGGTTTAGTCATGTTGTTATCCTTTAATTTGTTCACGTATTAGACGGGCTAAGCCATCATGGTTGTTATCTGTTGAGCACACGCGTTGAACGTGTGATTTGACGATGTCATCAGCATTGAGCATCGCTACACCGAATCCGGCGTACTTAATCATGGATATGTCGTTGTGGTTATCACCGACGGCAATGACGTCATCGGCGTGATAACCGAGTTCTGCGATGTATTCAGCAAGGCGTAGGCCCTTACTGTTACCTTTTGCAGCAAAGTCGATTCGGTTTGACCAAGAACGCTCACCGTTGAAGTTCTCTCCTATCCATGGGTGTTGCATCAAACGGTCGACGGAATCTTGGCTCCCCTCTACCACAAACTTCCAAACGTGTTCAGCTTGTTGAGCTGTTTCTATGAATGATTCCACTTGGTAAATTTGTGGGCGATGTTGCTCTGGTGCCGTTTCAGCCCAGCTTTCCAATGCCAACATGTAGGCAAATGGGTTGTACTGTGAGTACGTCATGGCATGAGTTATATACATCACCATTTTGAGCTGAAACTCGTCAGCCATGTTAATGAAAGTAAGTGCCTTATCTTTCTCTATGGCGTTTTGAGTCAATACCGTTTCAGTTTGATAGTCATAAACATAAGTGCCGTTACAGCAGATGATTGGAGTATCTAGCCCCAATTCGTAATAGTAAGGTCGTGCTGCTGTGTGGTGTCGGCCAGTAACAATCATGACGTGACAACTTTGTTTGGCTTCTTGAATCGCCTTTTTTACTTCTGGATGAATCGTGTGATCATCCTTTAACACGGTTCCATCGAGATCTAACGCCAGCACTTTATACATAGAGTCCTCTACTTATTCCCTGAAGTCGGGCCTAATCAATATTGAAACTACTTAGAGTCGAAGCTCGTAACGGCTTACTTAAACGGCTTATTTAAACAAAAAGCCGATTTACTGTTGGCCGTAATAAGCATTTTCACCGTGCTTACGTAAGTAGTGTTTGTCGGATAGTTCTGGCTGAATTTTGATGCCGCTATTCAAGGTGCGCGTTGCCAACGCCATTGCCGACACTTCTTCTAATACCACCGCGTTATGAACGGCGTCGTTGGCATCTTTGCCCCAAGAGAACGGCGCATGTCCTGCAACAATCACACTTGGAACGGCCATTGGATCGATTCGACGTTGCTTGAACTCTTCAATAATCACCAAGCCAGTATTTTTCTCGTACTCTTCAGAAATTTCAGAGTGAGACAATCGACGTGTACATGGGATGTCACCGTAGAAATAATCAGCGTGAGTGGTGCCTAAGGCTGGGATGTCGATACCCGCTTGTGCCCAAATGGTGGCACTGCGTGAATGCGTGTGAACAATGCCACTCACTTCAGGGAAAGCTTTATAGAGCTCTAAGTGCGTTGCGGTATCGCTTGAAGGATTGAGTTTCCCTTCAACAACCTTGCCTTCGAGATCGACGACCACCATGTCTTCAGCCGTCATATCACTGTATTCGACACCTGATGGTTTAATCGCTATCACTCCGTTAACACGGTCAAACTCAGAGACATTACCCCAAGTAAATGTCACCAAACCGTATTTCGGAAGTTGCAAATTGGCTTCTAAAACACGTTGTTTCAATTGGCTATATTTAGACATCGTTGCCTCCTTACGCCGCTTCCGCTTGAAGCAATGCAGCATCAATTAAACGCGCCACTTCTTCTGGGCTTTTGCACGCGCGAAGTTTTGAGAAGTCTTCATCGAATTCAATCAAGTTCGCCACTTGCATGGTGCCTTCGATGTGCTCTTCTGAGTCCTTACCCGCTAGTGTTATCAGCACATCTACAGGCTCATCAACACCTTCAAACGTAATTGGCGTTTCAAGCACGGTTAGCGCAAACCCAGTACGAATAACACCGTCTTCAGGGCGGCAATGTGGCAGTGCGAACGCATCGTGAATACAGATATAAGGGCCTTCTTCACCAATCGCTTTGGTAATCGCGTCGTAGTAACGCTCTTCTGCAATACCCGCTTTCACCAATGCATCAGTCCCAAGCTTGATCGCCGCTTTCCAGTCAGCTGCTTTTGCGTTCAGTAGGATAGAGTTATTCTTGATAAGAGATTCTTTTAAGTTCATGTTATTGCTCACTTATATAATTGTTTTTATTGGCTCAGCAGTGCGACACCACTGAGCCGTTTTTAATTATTTATGGAAGTTGTTCTCGATGATGGAAACAAGTTCGTCGCCGAAAGTTTTCACCATAATCATGTTCTTAACCGCTAACTGTTGCTTACCTTCCGGCAGACCCGTGATCTTCGCTGCAAGAGCAACCGAAGTAACGATGATGTCGAATGAACCAAGGTGTGATTTGTAATCAGTGATGGCGCTGTTAAAGGTCGAGCTTGGGATGCCTTTCTTGTCCAAATACTCTTTGATTTTCTTAGAGCACATCATTGAAGAACCTTGTCCTGAGCCACAGCACACTAAGACACGAACCGGTTTCTGGTCAGCGGCTGGTGAGATTCGAGTTTCTGATGTTGTAGAAACTGCCGTTGTTGAAACAGATGGTGCTTCAGCGGTTGCTGTCGATTGTTGTGGAACCGCGACTTCAACCTCAATACCTTCAGGCGTTACTGCGGTCATTGTTTCAGCAGCAGCTTCTGCGTCTTCTTCAGCTCGTAGTTGCTTAGAAGCGAAGTACATGTAGATGCCAGCCAAAGCCAAAATCACAAAGAAGAACATGCTAGAGCTTGAGATACCATGCATGATTGGTGGGAATACCAGAGCCCAGTCAGCCATGCCCATCCAGCCATTAAACTCAGTACCTGATTGAGCGAAGATATGGATTGCCCACGCAGAGCCAACCACTTCGATGATGCCCATCACGAAACAGATCTTCATCACCGCTTTCCAGCCACCAAAGTGGTTAGCAAACACACCGATAGTGGCGTTCGAGAAGAACATTGGGATAAAGCCAGGAATGATCATGATTGGTGCGTCAAACGCTAGCATTGCAAGAACAGCGGTGAATTGACCCACTGCGCCCCACATGAAACCAAATACCATTGCGTTAGGAGAGTAGGCGTAAATAGCAGCACAATCGATTGCTAAAACAGCGTTAGGAATAAGGCGTTGAGAAATACCGTTAAATGCCTCGGACAGTTCCGCAACGAACATGCGAACACCAGTAACGATGACTTGAATGGCAACAGCGAATTTCAAACCAGTTTCAAAAATGTAGATAAACCAGTGCGTTTTACCTGCCATGTCCTGAAGGTTATCAAGACCGAACGAAAGAAGAATAATGCCGAAGAAGCCAGTCATTACTAACGTTGTTGCAGCGATACTGTCGTGGAAAATGTGTAACCACTTAGGCAGTTTGATGTGGTCAACACTGTCGTTCTTGTCGCCAAGCTTCGGTGCAACCTTGGTGGCTACCCATGAAGCAAACTGTTGTTGGTGACCAATCGAGAAACCCGCACCACCAGTGACTTCTTGAGTCGGCTTGAACATGATGTTTGAGGAGATACCCCAGTACAACGCCATCAATATTGCTGAATAAATAATGGTTTCCCACATACCTGCACCAAGCACGAAGTAGAAAACAGCAATGAGGCCAGCTTGCTGGAACATGATATGCCCAGTCAGCATGATGGTTCTGATACCCGTAATACGTCGGAAGGCAACAAGTAGAATGTTTAGCCCAAGAGCCAGTAATACTGCATACCCAACCCAAGAGTAGTTGTCGCCCATGGTTTCCATGGTGGACATCATGGAGGTGTACGGGTCAATTACCGATCCCGTTAATCCATGTATTTCACTCATTTTTTCAATAACCGGTTTAAAACCCGCTACCAATGTTCCTGCACCTACCTGCACTATCATGAAACCAACGATGGTTTTAATAGAGCCGGAGATAACAGTTGTTGCGTCACGTTTTAGAAGGATGTAGCCGAGACAAGTAACAAGACCGAGTAGCAACGGTGCTTTGGTCATTACCTGACTGTAAAAAATATAGAAAATATCGTATAAGAATTCCATATCTTTACCCCTGATTGATTTTTAATTTTAATGATTTGTAGGATGTGATGATTCTAGTTTTGCTCACGAACTAGACTTTACCAATCAAAAGTAATCATTCAATGCTCACTTGTGATTACTTTGATTTATATCAATTAACCACACCCAGAATGTGCTTAATTGAGCTTTAGATCACACGCAAAAATAATAAATACAATAAAATCAACCACTTATAAAACATTGTGATTAATGTCTGGTTTTTATAGCGATGTGGTTTGACAATCATGATGGTGATTATTAGAATCAAAACAAATCAAAAGTAATCATTAAATTGTCACAACGACAAAAAGAGTGATAAATATGAATGAAGTACAAAGACATAACGGCATCTTGTCGCTGTTAGAAGATATGCAGACAATCAACGTCTCTCATATTATTGATAAATTTAGCGTTTCTCCTGCTACTGCTAGGCGCGATATCGCTAAGTTAGATGAAGTTGGCCGACTTAGAAAAATTCGAAATGGTGCGGAACGAGTAGAAACTCAGAAGAGAAAGTGGTCACCACTGAATATCAACAGCACTGAGTTCTATGAAGAGAAATCAGAGATTGCTCAAGCAGCTGCAGGGCTTTGTCAGGCTGGCGATACAGTCGTGATCAACTGTGGTTCGACGGCTTTCCTACTCGGTCAGCAATTATGTGGCGATGACGTTCAAATCGTAACGAACTACTTTCCACTCGCAAGCTACTTGATCAACGAAGATCATGACGATGTCATCATCATTGGTGGTCAATACAACAAAGCGCAGAACATCTTTCTAAACCCTGCCCCTAATTCATTAGGCGGCTATGCGGGAAACTGGATGTTCACCTCAGGTAAAGGCTTAACCGATGCCGGGCTGTACAAAGCCGACATGTTAACGGCCGTAGCCGAACAACAAATGCTCGAACAGGTCGATAAGCTTGTCGTCGTGGTCGATAGCTCAAAAGTTGGACAACGTACCGGAATGCTCTTTTGCAGCACCAAGCAAATAGACATTGTCATCACCGGTAAAGACGCCAATCCCGAAGTCGTAAAACTGATTGAAGCTCAAGGGACGCAAGTCATCCTAGTTTAAATCGCAGGGCTAACTAGCCCACCAATAATAATAAATTTAGCTCAGTGCCTTAATCCAAATTAAGGCGCTCGGCTCCCTACATCCAAAATTAATCAAATTATTGAAATAAAAGGTATTATCATGAGCAATGTAAACGAAATCACTCGCGAGTCTTGGATCCTAAATACATTCCCTGAGTGGGGCACATGGTTAAATGAAGAGATTGAACAAACAGTTGTGCAACCGGGTACGTTTTCTATGTGGTGGCTGGGTTGTACAGGTATTTGGCTAAAATCAGAAGAAGGTGCAAACCTATCAATGGACTTCTGGTGTGGTACTGGTAAAAAAACACAAGCCGTTCAAAAAATGAAAAACCAGCACCAAATGATGCGTATGGGCGGTGTGGAAGCACTTCAACCAAACCTACGTACCGCGATCTTCCCATTGGACCCTTTCGCTATCAAAGAGATCGATGCAATTATGGCATCTCATGACCACGGCGACCACATTGATATCAACGTTGCAGCGGCAGTTCTACAAAACTGCGGCGACCACGTTAAATTCATTGGCCCTAAAGCGTGTGTTGATTTATGGATGAAATGGGGTGTGCCAGAAGATCGGTGTGTTATTGCTAAAGTTGGCGACGAGATCAAAATCAAAGACGTGAACATCAAGGTTCTTGACGCATTCGACCGTACAGCTCTAGTGACACTTCCTGAAGGAACATCTTCCCTAGACAAAGAAATTCTAGACGGAATGGACGACCGTGCAGTGAACTACCTAGTAGAAACAACAGGCGGTTCAGTTTACCACTCTGGTGATTCTCACTACTCAAACTACTATGCTAAACACGGTAATGACCACAAGATCGACGTTGCACTGCTTTCTTACGGTGAGAACCCACGTGGCGTAACAGACAAAATGACATCTTCAGACATTCTTCGTGCTGCTGAGTCTTTGAACTGTGAAGTAGTTGTTCCGTTCCACCACGACATTTGGGCTAACTTCCAAAATGACCCGCGTGAAATCGAAATGCTGTGGAACATGAAGAAAGAACGTCTTCAATACGGCTTCGCACCTTTCTTCTGGCAAGTTGGTGGTAAATACACATACCCAACAGATAAAGGCCGCATGCACTACCAGCACTTCCGTGGCTTTGCAGACATCTTCACAAATGACCCAGAACTGCCATACCGCGCATTCTTGTAAACATTAAGAAAAGCACTAACTAGGGAGCAATGCGCTCCCTTTTTTATCATCGAATAAGGATGTTGATATGGTATTACGTGAGTTCAAAAAACATTTCAGTCGTGGCGACCTGAAAGCAGCAATTGGTGTCGTGTCCCCTGGAGCTAATGGTTATTACTTAATGGTCAAAAGTCATAAGTGGGGAGTAAACAGCTTTCTTGAATCCGACAGAAAAATGCAACCCAGGGTATTCAAGACTCAACAAGCTTTGTTGAACGCCGCTAAAGCAATCGGTTTTTCCTACCACTCGATTGATATCCAACATTTATAATCAAGATGGTTAGATATTGGGTTGATTCTGTTATCGGTGTCGCTTCGTAAAATAACCAAACATTCAGAGCCTGAATACCACAACTCCAAAATCATCTATTTATCCACTCGATAAAAATAATTCTTACAATTAAGCGTGTTTATTCGTTAATAATATTGTTACTCAACGGCATAATAGTCATGAATCCATTCAAAGAGTTAGGTTATGTTCTACAAGCGTCTTTTGGTATTGGCTTTACCGCTTACTTTTGTGTTTTCCACCCATGCTGAAACGTTTGGTGAACGAATGGCGCGCATCGAACAAGAGAATGTACTGGCGAAAACCATGAGTGAAGAACAAGTTGAATTGATACAAAAAGTCGTACAGACCAACCACTGCGCTAAAGTGGCGTTAACCCATCACCAACGCATTTTGGGCCAATATAAGGTTGAGACATCTTCTTCTGAGTTATTCGTAAAATGGCGTCAACTCGGTAAGCAGTTAGACGCTCAATACGAGATGGATTACCCCGGCTACCCTAAGCACGCTTTTCAAGAATATCCTGCGGCTTCAGGCAAAGTCGATGGCTACCTTTTTGCTCTAATCGACAATGGTTTAAACGAGCAATCGTGGATCGCCAAAGAATTTAAGCAGTGTAAAAAGAATAAGCTCATATCCCGAACCTAAGCTCTAGTCTGCTCTGGTTCGAGAGTGCTCACTCGCATTAGTTCTAATAAAGTAAGAACAGCCCTTCATAACCGCCAATTTCTATTTCACTCACATAGTCACCAACGTTACCGTTAGCATCAACAGGTTTCATTGGAACATCCAGCGCGATGGTGAGTTTTGCCGCGTCATAAAAGCTCGGATTCTTACCGTGGAAATCCGTGCGATACAACACACGACCATTGCTGAACTCTCTCGCTAACACCATGTCCTCAGGGCCACCAGCAACCACCTGATTTTCAGATTGATACATAAAGTACGTGAACGTCGGTAGAACGTGAGTGATACCATTGGGCAGATCAGCATGCACCATTTCGTTCATCGAGGAATCGCCAACGATGGTGTAGTCAGCAGGCTGAGGTGTCGTTGTCGAAAGCTTCAAAGGAATCGGCGCAAAGCCATGTGGGATTTGATGACTCGGCTCTCCCAAGTCAACGGCCAATAACGAACTGGGTTGGTAGGCGATGTTTTTAGGGACACCACTTTGCCAGAAAGTGTCAGCCGTCGTATTGCCACTTCCATAGACGTAACCATTGTTCCACTGATTAAAGTAGCTATGTTGAGCGTGTCGATTGAGGTGGTAGATCGCTAGGGTCGAGTATTGGTCTTGCTTCCAATTATCTTCACTATTTCCAAGATACTGAACTCGCCCATAACGCGTTGTCGCCTGAAAAATAACACTTTGCCCATTGTAGGCGAGCGCAGAATTATCCCAGAATTTTGAGATCCCCGAGTAACCACTAAACCCAGTAGACGGAAAAATGTAGTGCTCGCGTAAATACAGAGAGCCCGCCTCGCTAAGATGAGACTGTCCATTTCGACCCAGTAAGTTCGCGGTTCCGATATTCAACCCAATCGACGCATCACTTTCTAAAGCAGAAAGATTTTTGAGAAACGCTGAAAATTGTTGCTTGTAGAGATCATCCGCTTGATTCGAACCCGCAACAGCTCCTAACTCTTGAACATGCCCGCCAGAGTGAACATAGAACTGGTTCGAGCCAATGAGTTTATTTGTGTCGTCGTTGTACGCACCATTCAAACCTTGTCTTGCCCAGCTTTGCTTGTAGTAGCGATGAATAGCAGATAGATAATCCGCGTTTGCGACGTTCGTTAGCGACCAAGATGAGTTAGCGCTCCACATTCGACCAAATGGCACCACTCTTGATTCCCAACGAAAACGTGCTGTCGCGTTCTTATTGGTTCGATTTCGATACTCGCTTGGCGACAAGTAGTTATCACCATCTAGGTCTGCAGACACATCAAAACCACGGATTTTTCGCCATTGGCTGATAGCATTGCCGTCCGGGGTTGAAGTCGGAGCATCGGTTAACTTGACGGTTGGAAAACTGTTTTTGAGTTTTACTTCTTTTAAACGCGGCCTGTCGTCGGCATTCTCACTTTGCCAACGAACTCTCACAACGTATAAGCACCCACCATCTCTCAAAAAGGTTGAACCAAAATACTGGCCGCCGCCATAACTCGCACCGCTCCCATCATGAGTTGTAGCTCTTAACCAGTTATCCGGAAGGTTCCAGATCACCGATTGGTTTTTGGTCATATTGAGCGTTTTGTCTTTCTTTACATCAAGCCTTTCCCATTGTGAAACCCTACCCTGAGAATCAATAGCAGTTGGGTATTCAATCCAAAATTCACCGCTGCCAGCAAACTGTGAGAACTTAAAGGTCAGCCGTTCGAACTGTTCAGCATGATAGACATACAAAGCCCCACCCTGTTCGAAATTCTCAAACACATCGGCATCCCACGGAGGCTCTTGATACAACCAAAAACCAGCATGGTCTTCACTGGCTGTATAACCCAAGATCATAGGTTTTCGGTTTAAAAGGGTCTTTTCGCCATGAGTTTTATCAACTTCGGCAATGACAGTATCTTCAGAAAAGTGCAGGAAATAGTCTTCGAAATTGAGGCCTTCTAACTCAGCTTGGTTACGGAGATCGTTCTCCAACCAACCCGAGTTCATCGCCATGACTTGGTTGTACATATAACCAATTGTCGTGGCCCGCTCATTGTCGGCTTTGTCGGCATAAGCTCCGAACACAATATCACTGTTGGAAATTTCCCAATCAATGACGGCATTCGTAGATAGTGGGGAGCCCAAAAGATCAACACCAACTTCATGTTGCCCTGGCAGCACAACCGCTGTACCAACAGCAAAAGCGTAACCAGCGATTAAACATGACGGTATGAGTGCGAGCAGCCCAGAAATGTAGGTTTTCATGATTCAAATTTCCTAATCGATACTGTCATGCCTTAAATCACAAAACGAAAAGTCAGCCAACTTACGTGTCAATTTAGGAATCAAAATACGAAAAAAGTATCGACTACATGGCTCTATTGTTCAAGTGCTCGTCTGTCTTGTTTCATCGGTGGCAAGTAAAACGAGCAAATGCCGATTCAAAATCAATGCATTAAGGAAAATATAAGTTTTTGTGATTTTAATTTTATTTGGAAACCAAGTATCTCCGGCTAACGAGAAATCAGCTCAGATTTTCTCAAAATGAGAATAATACGGTTTGGAAGATGAGAAGTTATCAGAGCCTAGAACTCAGAATAGGACTTGGATTTGCTGTATCGAATCTCAGTTTGAGCGCCACACTATTGAAACTCAATTTGGATAGGCTGTCTAAACAAGAACGATGACAACGCTCCTTAAAGCCTCTTGTTCCACTTCCCTTGATGGTCGCGATCGCAATTTTCTTGCGTATCGTAGCTAACATGCTTATCGATATTCTTCAGTTGAATTCCAACTTGATTGAACGCTTGTTGAATAGCCCCTGAGACACTCTGTTGACCTTCGCCACTTAAGAAGTTCGTTCTATCCTGATTGGTATCGAATACACAGACAATTTTCAAACTTTGCGGAAAAGAGGACAAGTTGACCGAGTGAGTCACCCACAAAAAACCATCGAAGCCTTTCAGCGTGTCTTCACAAACGTCAGTTAACACGTCTCTGATTTGATTCTCGATTTTCTTATCTGATTTACGCATGCGGCAAAGGTCCTATTTAACACCTTAAAAAATAAGGTTTTTCGGTCAGTTTCGTACTACCTGATATTGGACACTGTGGCGGTTTCAAATGCAAAGTATTTATTGGGGAGAGTCGACTGGAAGATATAGAGGAAACGCCTCATGTTTGATAGCTTACGAGGCGATCAAACATGAGACGAGTATAGAATTTACTAAAACATTAGCTCGCCGCTTGTTCCCAATCAGTTAATAACTTCATGATTACGCGAGAGTCTTGGTGGGTTGCCATTGGCGCAGCAAGTTGTGTATCACCTTGCTCAACCGCTTGGCGGATATTGCGCACTTGATAATGGAAACCATCACCTTGCGCTTCGACTTTCACTTCACGTGTCGACGTTTCATAGATCTCTACCGTAAACGTGTTTTCTGCCGTCGGTAGCCATGGATTAGTATCTAGCGTGATACAGCCTTTGCTGCCTAGGATCGTAAAACCATGCTTTAAACCGTGGTCTTCAGCAGTGTGGATTTGTGCGGTAAAACGGTCGTTGAAATGCATCATCGCCGACGATTCACAGATATTGCCATCTTCGCCTCGTCGACCGATTGCTGAGATCTGCACGTCATCGAACACGCTCTCACCAAATTGCTGCTGCGCAACAGAATGAACCAGCGACATTGGATAACAACCTAGGTTGTACAACGCGCCTTTGCTTGCTGGGTTCACGAACTGATCAATCGCCGCAACGTAGGAACCTTGAATTGAGCGCACTTCGCCGATCTCACCAGTTGCCAGTTCTTGATGAAGCTTGGTGATAAGTGGATGGTTTAAATACATCAGACCTTCAGCAAAGAATACGCCCGCTTCTTTCACGGCTTGTAAAGCTTGCTCGGTTTTTTCCATATCAACCGATAACGATTTTTCACACAAGATCGCTTTGCCTTTTTGAGCCGCTTTAATCACATACTCATGATGAACATGGTTTGGCAGAGCAATATAGATAATGTCGACCGACTCATCTTCAATCAAGGCTTCATAGCTGTTGAAGGTTTGTGTTGGTTGGTATTGGGCAGCAAACTCGTTAAGTGTTTTTTCAGTGCGACCAGCAACGGCATACAGCTCGCTTTGAGCATCGCCTTTAATTGCATCCGCCATTACACCTGAGATAAAACTGGTTCCTAGAATTCCCCATTTCATGTCTTAGCTCTCCTGCTCTTGTGCTTTGATAGGCCCACGTTGCGTTTCGAATGCTTGAACCAACTCGGTAATATCACGCTCAATAAACGCTTGGGTATGAGGCATCACAAAGTGCTGATTGATCGCCTCGCGGTTTGCGTATTGCTCAAGCAAGATCACACGATCGCTTTGGCTTTGATCATAGGTTGCAATTGCTTGGAGGCAGCCCGGTTCGCTTTGCATGTCTAAACAAAACTGTTCGATAGCTTCGAGCGCAGCTGCTCGTTCTATGTTGGTTTTGATCTTAAGTTCGGCAGTAACAAAGATAGTTTCATTCGTTTGAGGCATTGCACGCTCTTATTTTAGTTAATTATCGGTTTGCCATTAATATAATTAACCCCTAATAATTGATAAACTCACGTTTTGTTTATTGTTTATCAACCAAAAGTGTTCAATGGATAAGTTAACCAGCATGAAAGTCTTCGTCTATGTGGTGGAACAAGGTAGCTTTCGCAGCGCCGCAAACCACTTCAACCTGTCGGCGACCATGATAAGCAAACATGTCCATTCCTTAGAAGCCAGTTTGAAGTCTCAGCTGATCCACCGCACCACGCGTAAGCAATCGTTAACCGATTCAGGACAACTTTACTATCGTGAGTGTAAGCGAATTCTCGAAGACATCAGCAATGCAGAGAACCTGATTCAAACCTTGGAAAATCAACCACAAGGCACGGTAAAAATAAACTGCCCTGTCACCTATGGAAACAAGGTACTCGCCCCTATCGTAGCTAAGTTTCTCGCGCATCACCCAACCATCAACGTTGAGCTGATGTTGAATAATGACCTTGTCGACCCTTATTCATCCGACATTGACCTGATTGTGCGAATTGGCGACCTGTCCGATTCAAGCTTGGTCGCAAGGTATTTAGGGGATTATGAGATGTGTTATTGCGCGGCGCCCGCTTACCTAAACCAACATGCTGAAATCAGAGTATTAGAAGACTTGGCACAACACCCATCGCTTGGATTCAGTTACAGCAGCCAAGCTCCTCACGCCACACCGAATAAAGAACGTGTGCGCTTGATGTCGAATAATGGTGATGTGTTGCGGTATGCCGCCCTGCAGGGTGTGGGCGTGTTGTTGCAACCGACTATCTTAGTCGCAGAAGAGATTGATCGTGGAGCGCTGTTGGAAATCCTACCCGGCATGGCGCCGTTACCAAAGCCGATTCACTTGCTCTACAAAACCAAGCAACTGTCGTTGAAGAACAGAACCTTTGTCGAGTTCTTGTTAGCTGCGTTTGCTGAGTAACTAAGCGCTTTCTAAACAACAAAGACCGCTAGACTGTTTGCCATTGGCTCATCAAGCGCTTGCCAAGATCAAAGGGCGTGGTGTTATGGACGATCATCTCATCACATTGGTTGAACACCATGAAGTGTTTTAGTTCATCGCATAAAGCATGAACCAACAACTCATGGTTTTTAATTCGCTCTTCCACAACCAAGTTACGGATATTGAGCAAACCACTCTTCCTGTCGACCTTGCAATCCATTCGTGCCACCAGCTCACCTTGCCACAGAATCGGTAAGCTAAAATAACCAAACTGACGCTTGGCCTCTGGAACATAGCATTCTAGGAGGTAATCAAAGTTGAACAATGATTGCATTCGCTTTCGTTGAATCAGCAGGTTATCAAACGGAGACAGTATCTTAAGCTTGGTTCTGGAAAGAGGTTGATTCAGCAGTTCAAAAGCACCTGGCAGGACATAGTAATCAGAGCCTTGAATATCTACTTTCAGAACCTGCTTATCTTCAAGCATCTGTTGGAGTGCTCTCTGAATCAAAGGCTTTGTGTTCTTGAGTAGGTAGCTCATTTCCGACGCTATTCCAACTCCGTTAGCCTCTAAGTAACGCTTTATGAGATGCTCGATGTACTCTTGTTCTGTCGGCTCAGAGGTATCAATTCCGCTCGGTAAAACTCGCTCGGTTAGGTCATACACCTTATGAAAGTTAACTCGGCTTGGCACCATTAAGTCGCCTTGCATGAACAATGTTTCTAATGCTTGCTTGGCCGGTTTACCGCCCCAACCGCCGGGGTTTGGCCTATCCCCTTCAAAATCTTTCGCCATCAACGGCCCTTCATTCTCAATACGTTTGAGAACATGAGCCATCAGTGCGTCATCCTTTTTATACCAATGCTTGAGCTTACCGCTCGCAAAGCCATTCTTGCGGTGTAGGCTGAATCGGAAGTCACGCATGGGTAAATACGCGGCGGCATGCGACCAATACTCAAATACTTCTCGACGCTCTAACAGCTTATCAAGATGGTTCAGTTGGTAATCTTGATTGCGATTCCAAAGCGTGTGGTGGTGAGCTCGCTGAATCACAGAGATGGTATCAATTTGCACATAGCCAAGGTTTTCAATCGCAGACAACGTGTTCGCCAAAGCGCCCCCATTGCGTTGCTTTTTAGGTGGCAACTTCTTAGGCGGCAGCTTTTGCGAAAGCAATACCAGTTTTTGAGCTTGAGCGAGTGACAGTGATTCCATGAAATTCAGACTCTAATTGATAGCAATGATCCGTTTATGATTCAGCAATAAGCTCTTGAAGAATCTGCTTGTAGGTTTCTACCGTCTGCGCGCCCGTTACTGCACTCTTACGGTTGAACACCACAGTAGGAACCGCAGAGATCCCCATGCGTTGCCATTCAAACTCTTGCGCTTCAATTTGCTTCAAGTTGTCGGTGTTCTTTAGGCGCTTCAGTGCCTTCGTTGAGTCTAAGCCAACCGCTTCAAGCTCTTGTGCAATGACTTCAAGATCGGACAGGTCTTTTTGCTCTGTGAAGTGAGCAGCAAAGAAGCGTAGCTTTAACTCAGTCTGTTTGCCGTGCGCTAGTGCAAAATCGAGAAGCACATGCAGGTGACGGGAATTGACCATTCTCATACTGTCATAGAAATTGAAATCGAAACCAACCGCTTGGCCGCGAGCCGAAAGCTGTTCTCGTGAACGTTGGCTCTCTTCTGCGCTAGAACCGTATTTTCTCATGATATGGGCACGCAGGTTTTCGCCCTCTTGCGGCATGTCAGGGTTAAGCTCAAACGGCTGCCATTCAAGTTCAATCTGGTCTTCTAAACCAAGTTCCGCAACGGCTAGCTCTAAGTTTTTGTAACCGACTACGCACCACGGGCACATTACGTCAGAAATAATATCAAGTTGAAGTTTCTTGCTCATAATCATTCCAAATATCGTTACTAAGGCGTATCCAATTCAAAGTGAATACCCATCTTTCTGGTTAGACTACAACAAGCTGAACACTCGTTCAAATTTAACTCAATACAACAGCAGCCAACAAAAAAGCCAACTCATTTTCACGAGTTGGCTTTGATAAAAATCGAATCTAGCTTAAGAGCGTTACGCTAGCAACTTCTCAAGTACTTGGAACACACCCGCGTCAACGTTACTTGGCGCACCAAAACGTGCGATCTCTTTCAGCTTAGGATGTGCGTTTTCCATTGCGTAAGAGTGGTAGCTCTCTTTAAGCATTTCCAAGTCATTCAGGTAGTCACCAAAGCTCATGGTCTGCTCGTAAGTGAAACCTAATGTGTTTTGCAGATGCTTGAGCGCCGCACCTTTTGACGCTTCAGCGTTCATCACATCCAACCAAATTTTTGCGCTCACAACCACTTGGTAATTCTCACCAAACTTAGCGTCGATGCTTGGGTTTACTTTCTCTTGTGAACCATCAAAGTGGCAAATAGCAACCTTGATGAAATCGTCTTCTACCGCCAGCAAGTCTTCTACTTGCTCACGGCGATGGTAGTACTTAGAGATCTCCGCCAGAGCACGCTCATCTTTGGTTTCGATGTATGCCGATTTCTTACCGCATAGCACCACATGCGCGCCTTCAATAGCTCGAGCTTCTTTAATGATCTCTTTAATGGCATCGGTATCAAGCAAGCAGCTGTAAAGTTCTTGGCCTTTGTGCATCACTAATGTGCCGTTTTCAGCAATAAACATCATGCGATCTTTAAGCGGGGAAAATGTTTCTAGCAAGCTGTAATACTGGCGGCCAGACGCGGCAGCAAAAATAATATCTTGCGCTTCTAAGCGCTCATAAAGATTGAAAAACTCAGGGTCGAGCTTTCCATGCTCATCGAGTAAGGTGCCATCCATATCAGTCGCGATAAATTTGATGTTTTGTTGGGGCATGTCGGGCGTACCTATTATTGGATTATGATCATTCGTTATCTTGAGTAACGGTTCTGGGTTCGATTATATCGCTAGAGTCGCTGGTGAATACAATGCTTATTTTACCGCCTGTCAGTCACTGTTTCACATCTTTCCAAGGCAAACGCTAACAGAAGCGCATTCCAGTTTGAAGGGTTAAGTCCTACATACAAGATGTGCGCTAGGTCACACTCCACTATATTCTTTCCTGTCTCTCCATCACTTTATTCCGACCACAGTCATTATGATTTTAGCTATTATTACGACCTTGCTTTGCATCGTTACCGTCAAGTTTCTAATCACACTTGCGAACTTAGAGCGCCATCGTATTCACATTGAACCTAAAATATCGTTCAAAAGAACTGAGTGGCCGACTGTTTCCGTCATTATTCCTGCGCGAAATGAAGAAGACAATATTGAAATCAGCCTTGGCTCTCTATTGAAGCAGAGCTACCCAAAAGACAAGTTTGAAGTCATTGTTGTTGATGACTTTTCTACTGACTCAACCCGTGCAAAAGTAGAAGCATTGATCAGTAAGTTCGACGTTAACGCGCGCTGTATTTCAGGTAGAACGTTACCGACCGGATGGCTTGGTAAGAGCAATGCATGTATGGCTGGCGCACTCAACGCGAGCGGTGAATATGTGTATTTCATTGATGCAGATACCGATTCAGCACCCGCGATGCTACAGAGCGTTATCGACTTTGCTATCCAACAAAAAACTGATCTCTTATCGTTTAATCCAAAACAAACTTTTGCGTCTGTGGCAGAAAAAGCGACCTTGCCGGGCATCTTTCTATCGATCGCATCTTATATGAACTTTAAAAACTCGAACGACATGACTAAGGAAGAAGCGATTGCTAACGGTCAGGCGATGTTGTTTACCCGAAAATCCTACGACGCAGTCGGTGGACACGCCGCAGTAGCAAACGCGATATCGGAAGACATCGCCTTTGCAAAAGTCATGAAGGTCAATGGATTTAAGATTTTCTGGGCATTTGCAGACAAACTAATGAGTACGCACATGTATTCAGACTTCAACTCAATCTGGGCTGGCTTTTCCAAAAACATGAATCTTATTGTGAATTGTCAATCGCAAGCACAAGCTTTAAAAGTCTTCATCAAAGCCAACATCATCGCATGGGCGGGACCGCTTTTGATGCTGGTATCGGCGAACGCCTTCATCAGTGACATGTCTGCCATTCATGCTTATTCGCTCATTGTCAGCTCTGTGATGCTCTTGGTGTCGATCGTCACCTACTTCATTTTGGTTAAGGAACTGTTTGTTCCCGCAAAATTTGCGTTAACCGTACCCTTCGGTATTTGTGTTCAAAGCCTACTCGTGCTGAACAGTTACCGCTTATCTAAAACCAATAAAATCAGCTGGAAAGGGCGCTCATTAACATGATGAATAAGATTATTACTTTGCTTCTTCTTGCTTGTTCAGTTTCGGTGTTTGCATCAGACACCGATGGCTGGTCACTGGCACGCGATAAAAAAGGCATCGAGGTTTATAACCGTAAAATTGAAGGCAGTCACTTTAAAGAATTTCGAGCAGAAGGCGACATCAACGCGTCCCTCACTTCTATTATCGCACTCTTTATCGATACCTCTGTTGGCACGCAATGGGTAGAAAACATCGATGACATGGAAGAAATAGAGCATTTTAGTGCGGCGCACACGATCACCAAAACCTATACCAAGGCACCTTGGCCAGTTGCCGATCGTGAAGCTATCGTAGAGAACGTCATCACTCAAGATCCAGAGACGATGGTTGTCACCATTGGTCAGCATGGTAGGCCTGATTACCTGCCAAACAATAATAAAAAAATCATCAGAGTGGCTGAATTAGAGGCGAGTTGGATCCTGACACCAATCGACGAAAACACCACCCATATCTCTTATCGAGTATTGAGTGATCCAGGTGGCGATATTCCGTATTGGCTCATTAACATGGTGGCCGTTTCTCAGCCTTACAACACGCTTCGCGGGTTATCTAAGATGTTGGATTCTGGTGAGTACACCGATCGTCGCCTTGATTTCATCGAGAACTACACGTCACTTTAACAATGCAATGAATACTCTAGAGGTCTATATTGTGAAATTTCCATTCTCTCCAATCGCAGCGATATTGCTTGTAGCATCAAGTTCAGTATTTGCTAATCAAATTATTGTCGATACTAAAGGTGTTGATGAAACACAGTATCACGCCGATCTGTATGAATGTGAGCAATACGCTCAACAAGTGAAGCCTGAAGAGGTCGATTCTCTTGGCAGCGATATTGTCGGTTCAACCGCTAAGGGTGCAGCGCTGGGTGCGGTTGGTGGAGCCGTCTCTGGCGGGAGTGGTCATGATGGTGCAAAAATTGGTGCTGGCATCGGTATTATCAGCGGCGCTTTAAAGCACGGTGCTCAAAAAAGACAATCCGCCGAGCTATCTGAGCAGCAGAAGTTTCAAGTGAATCGTAACTGTATGATCAACCGAGGCTATACCGTTCTTAACTAGCGGATAACCGAGCAAAATGGCGTTTAATCGATGTTCACGCCATTTTGCGTAGCTGAGTCAAAGCAGAGTTCAACCATAGTCCCTGAATCGCCACCTTAAAGTTCGTTCAAATAGACAGTGAGCATTGACCCCTATTTAAAATAGGCTTATCATTAATCGTCTTTTAACGATTAATGATAGTGAGACGTCAATATGAACTCAACTTGCTCGACATCTGGTGGCTGTTCTCTGCCCATCGAACACGGTGATGCTAAAGCAGAAAAGCAAATGGCCGCACTGGCGAAAGCACTCGCTCACCCAGCAAGAATACGTATATTGAGTATCCTTTCCACGTTAGAAAAATCGGGCGGCTGCTTGAACAGTGATCTGGTGAGTGAATTGGGTTTAGCTCAATCAACGGTATCAGAGCACTTAAGAATATTGAAAGCCTCAGGTTTTATTACGGCTGAGTCGATTCCGCCGAAGATGTGTTACCGCATCGACCGCGACAATATTCAACGCTTCGAATCGATATTTAACAGCATTTTAAAATAGAAGTTCACGCTTGAATGATCGGCTTTGATAGCCTTTACTTTTAAGCGTGTTTTTTTGCCACAACCAATCGTTTTTCGACGATTTACGATATCAACTAAGAGAGATTATCATGAAACCAAAGTTAGGTTTTCTAGATCGCTACTTAACACTGTGGATTTTTATTGCCATGGGCCTTGGTGTACTACTCGGCACCCTATTCCCACAGATCGAACAGTGGAACGATTCAATGTCTGTTGGCACCACTAACATTCCGCTTGCGATTGGCCTTATCTTAATGATGTACCCACCTCTGGCTAAGGTTAACTACAACCTGCTAGGCACTGTGGTAAAAGATAAGAAAGCCATTAAGCTCTCTTTGATCATGAACTGGATCGTTGGTCCAATTCTGATGTTTGTATTGGCACTAACTTTCTTGGGAGACCACCCAGGTTACATGGTTGGGGTGATTCTGATTGGTCTTGCTCGTTGTGTGGCGATGGTTCTGGTTTGGAACGACATCGGCGGCGGTAACAAAGAGTACGGCGCGGCATTGGTTGCTCTAAACAGTGCATTCCAAGTGGTGAGCTACAGCTTTATGGCGTGGTTGTTCATCAGCGTTCTTCCACCAGTATTTGGTTACGAAGGCATGTTGGTTGATATCTCGATGATCGACATTGCACACAGTGTACTTATCTACCTAGGTATCCCATTCCTAGCGGGCTTCCTAAGCCGTAAGATCCTTGTGTCGATGAAAGGCGAGCAGTGGTACAACGACGTATTTATTCCACGCATCTCTCCAATCACACTGATTGCACTACTGGCGACTATCGTTCTGATGTTCAGCCTGAAAGGTGAAATGATTGTTGAACTGCCAATGGACGTTCTATTAATTGCGGTTCCACTGACTATCTACTTCACTGCGATGTTCTTCATCAGTTTCTTCATCGGTAAAAAGATGGGCATCGAGTACGACAAGAACGCATCAATTGCATTTACAGCAACAGGTAACAACTTCGAGCTAGCGATTGCCGTGGCTATCTCAGTATTCGGTATCAACTCAGACCAAGCGTTTGCAGGCGTTATCGGTCCACTGATTGAAGTCCCTGTGCTGATTTACCTTGTGAACGTGGCGCTTAAGATGAAAGACAAGTACTACTACGGTCAGACGGTTAAACCTAGCGTATAGCATCTACGTCTACACCTAGAACTAGAACTAGAACTAACAAAAAGCAGCATCACTTTGAACAGAAAGGCTCACACGTTAAACGGTGAGCCTTTTCTTTATTCAGTTTCGTCTAATAGGCCTTTCAATGCTTGTTCAAGCCAAAGTAATGCAGGACCTTTTGAGCGTGTTTTAGACAGAACAAGATCAACCGGAGGCGACCAAGTTTTATGGTCAAATGACACATTCACCTCTACCAAGCGCTGTTTAATAAGCTCTTCTTCAACAAGGTGTTTCGGTAAGTATGCCCAACCGATATCGCTACCAAGAATCATCTCTTTAATGACGATAAAGCTGTTTGACCACCATACCTTTCCGGCAATCAGCGGAAACTGATCCATCACCTTACCTTTGTCTCCCCTCAACATTAACTGACGATGCGGGAGTAAGTCAGAGAGTTTCGCCACACCTGTTTTTGCGAGCGCATGACTTGGATGACACACAGCAATAAACGGTAAGTGACCGATAAAGCAAGGCTCAGAACCGACATCAAAAGCCAAGTTAGTAAACATTAATCCAATGTCGGCCCTCTCTTCGATAATTAACGGATTGACCTCTGTCGTGGTACACGCAACCAGTTCCACTTCAGTCGCAGGGAATTGTTGACTGAACTGACTAAAGATCTTAGATAGATTCGGGACCAATAGTGAATCATCTAATGCAATTTTGATGAGCCCCTCTTCACCACTGCCCATCGCACTAACCGTCACATTCAGATCTTCAACCTGAAGCACGATCGCTTTCACCTGTTTAAATAACTGCTCGCCCGCTTTGGTTAGTGAAGGCTTTCGAGTCGAACGATCAAAAAGCTCAACATTAAAATCTATTTCAAGATTACTGATGCCTTGGCTCACCGCCGACTGCACCTTCCCCAAATGACGAGCACTGGCAGAAAATGACCCTAATTCAACGGCATACACAAACATTTTCAGTTGTTCAATGTTGTACATTCGGTTTCTCCCAAATCTTACTATCACTATATGTGATGCTAACTATCTTTATATTATCACTTAAGTAGATATTATTTAGCCAAGTCATTTGCCCATCGGCGGCTATTTAATCGTAAAGAGAGTTAGAAAAATGTCACATAAAGAACGCATGTTGCACATGGTGCTATTTGAAGTGTTCGCACTGATCATGATGGCGGGGCTAGCAACCTACATTACTGGCAATGGAGCTGGGGAAATGGCGGGGTTAGCACTTGCGATGTCGCTAATAGCAATGGCTTGGAACTACGTCTACAACTACGGCTACGACAAAATCTTCGGGGCAGACAGAACAAAACGAACGAAGAAAACCCGAGTTTTACACGGATTGGGGTTTGAACTTGGTTTAATGACAGTGACGCTACCAGTCTTGATGTGGGTGTTGAAGCTGGATTTCCTAACCGTATTGATTATGGACATCGGCCTAGTCATTTTCTTTGTACTCTACGCGATAGCGTTCAACTGGGCGTATGACTCGGTTCGATATCAATTGGTTGCGAAAGGAAAAGTGGCAGCTCTGGTTTAGAGCGGTAAGTTCGTCTCGTATAACAAGAACATACACCCAAATGAAAACTGCCAAACTACAAAATAGTTGGCAGTTTATTCATTTATGCATATAAGCTCATTTGTTAACTCCCTTGTTACATAGCAAAAACATCACACAGCCCTCCCTAATTAAGTCTAATAATCCGCCACTCACGAAGTAGCATCACAAATCCAAACATAAACTCCTCGTACCAGTTGCGCATTCATTTACATATAGGTAGTTTGAGCGGCTTCGCAACCTATCAATTCGAGCAATGACGTTCATGCGAGCATCTTTTTCGAGCAAAAGTGTTCGGATTAACATTTCAAGTGACTTTAATTAACAATTTTATGCTCAAACGCTCACTTTTGATGTTCGTTTATTTTCGAGTTCGCAAATATATGCACAATACACGTGCTAGATAAGCAAAACTAAAAAGGACTCGAACATGACAACAAACAAACACCCTTCTTTATTTGGGCAATGCTTGGCTGAATTTATCGGTACAGGATTACTCATATTCTTTGGCGTTGGCTGTGTGGCCGCTCTGGTATTAACTGGTGCGACATTCGGACAATGGGAAATCAGCATCATCTGGGGCTTCGGTGTTGCGATTGCAATTTACTGTACTGCCGGCGTTTCAGGCGCACACATCAACCCAGCCGTAACGATTGCACTGGCCATGTTCCATGGCTTTGATAAAGCAAAAGTGGTGCCTTACATCATTTCGCAACTGCTTGGCGCTTTCTGCTCTGCAGCATTGGTTTACAGCCTGTACAGCAACCTATTTACTGACTACGAAATTGCACACAACTTCGTTCGTAGCAGCCAAGACGCACTATCAACTGCTGGTATCTTCTCGACTTACCCACATGCTTCACTTTCTTTCTTCGGCGCTTTTGCTGTGGAATTCGTGATTACTGCAGTGTTGATGTTTGCCATTTTAGCGTTAGGTGATGAGAACAACGGCGCATCTCGCGGTGCAATGAACCCTCTACTGATCGGTATTCTTATCGCGGTTATCGGTGGTTCTTTAGGTCCACTGACTGGCTTTGCAATGAACCCTGCTCGTGACTTCGGACCAAAACTGTTCGCTTACTTTGCAGGTTGGGATTTCGCACTAAGCGGTGCTCGTGATATTCCTTACTTCATCGTTCCAATTCTTGCTCCAATTGCTGGTGCGTGTTTTGGTGGTTGGTTGTACCCACGTGTTATCGGTGCTTACCTACCAGTAGAAGGCCAAGGCTGCACAATTCCAAACCAATGTGAAACAGAAGAAGAAGCTGAACAAGCTCAAGCTTAATTCCTAAGCGACCCTACATTTACTAAAATATAAATAACAAAAGAAAAAGGACTCTTACCATGACCGAGCAAAAATACATTGTTGCCCTAGACCAAGGAACAACAAGTTCACGCGCCGTAATTCTCGACCATGATGCAAATATCGTCAGTTCTTCTCAGCGAGAGTTTACCCAGATTTATCCTAAAGCTGGCTGGGTTGAGCATGATCCAATGGAAATTTGGGCGACTCAAAGCTCTACATTGGTTGAAGCTTTGGCTAAAGCAGGCATTCGCAGCGACGAGCTAGCGGGTATCGGTATCACTAACCAACGTGAAACCACCATCGTTTGGAACAAAGAGACAGGCAAGCCGGTATACAACGCTATCGTATGGCAATGTCGTCGTACTGCAGAAATTTGTGAAGAACTTAAAGAACGTGGCCTAGAAGACTACGTGCGTGACAATACAGGTTTAGTCCTTGACCCGTATTTCTCAGGTACAAAAGTAAAATGGATTCTAGACAACGTTGAAGGCGCTCGCGAAGACGCTGAAGCAGGTAAGCTACTGTTCGGTACGGTTGATACTTGGTTGGTTTGGAAGATGACTCAAGGCCGTGTACACGTTACGGATTACACTAACGCATCACGTACTATGTTGTTTAACATCAACGACCTATGCTGGGACAGCAAGCTACTAGACGAGATGGGTATTCCAGCATCAATGATGCCTGAAGTGAAACGCTCTTCTGAAGTTTACGGCCAAACGAACCTTGGTGGTAAAGGCGGTACTCGTATTCCAATCGCTGGTATTGCGGGTGACCAACAAGCAGCGCTTTACGGTCAAATGTGTGTTGAAGCTGGTCAAGCGAAAAACACATACGGCACGGGCTGTTTCCTACTGATGAACACAGGCCAAGAGAAAGTAACATCGAAGAACGGCCTATTAACGACATTAGCATGTGGTCCTACAGGCGAACCAGCTTATGCACTTGAAGGTGCGGTATTCATGGGTGGCGCATCTATCCAATGGTTACGTGATGAAATGAAGCTACTGGCTGGCGCAGAAGACTCTGAGTACTTCGCAACCAAAGTAGATTCTTCAAACGGCGTTTACGTAGTCCCTGCGTTTACTGGTTTAGGCGCACCATACTGGGATGCTTACGCTCGCGGTACGATTGTTGGCCTGACTCGTGGTGTTAACTCTAACCACATCATTCGTGCAACACTGGAAGGTATTGCTTACCAAACTCGTGACGTATTGGATGCGATGCAAGCGGACTCTGGCATCAAGCTAGCAAACCTACGTGTTGATGGCGGCGCAGTAGCGAACAACTTCCTAATGCAATTCCAATCAGACGTGCTAGATACAGAAGTTCACCGTCCTGAAGTAACTGAAGTTACCGCTCTGGGAGCAGCATACCTTGCTGGTCTAGCAGTTGGTTTCTGGGACAGCATCGATGAGCTTCAAGACAAAGCAGTACTAGACCGTACGTTCTTGCCACACCACGATGAAGAGAAGCGTAACCGCCGTTACAAAGGTTGGAAGCGTGCTATCAAATGTGCACAAGTTTGGTCTGAGCTGCACGATGACGACGAAGTGTAAAATCGAGCGTTCGAATAATCACTCTCTTATCGATTGAATTGTTCGTTCCTCAGTAAACGAAACTAAAAAGAGCACTATTTTGTGCTCTTTTTTGCGTTTGGGGCCTTTTTTTCATGTTTTGATCAACGTTTTTGCGGTTTAGACATAATTCCTTACCATCATTACTTCTCTCTTTTCATCAATTCGAGCACAATAGCGTGAGTTTATATTTTCGATTTTGACGCGCTAGAGCCCTTTGCGCGCAGGGAGTGGTAAGTTAAGTGAAGCAGATACCAAGACACCAGCAGATTGTAGATCTGGTAAAAACACAAGGATATGTGAGCACCGAAGAGCTCGTTGAAAAGTTCGATGTCAGCCCACAAACCATCAGACGAGACCTCAATGAGCTGGCTGATAGCAACAAAATCCGTCGTTATCACGGTGGTGCAACCATTCCTCTTAGCTCAGAAAACACCTCTTACAACACGCGTAAAGCGCTTAACTTCAATGAAAAAGATGTGATTGCCGACGAGCTGGTTAAACACATTCCAGATGGTGCAACCTTGTTCGTTGATATCGGCACCACACCAGAATCCGTGGCACGCGCGCTGAACAAAAACCACAAACAACTCAGAGTCGTGACTAACAACATCAACGTTGCCAGTATCCTGCTACCAAACCCAGAGATAAAGGTTATCTTGGCAGGTGGCGAAGTGAGAAACCGTGATGGCGGTATCGTGGGTGAAGCAACACTCGATTTCGTGAAGCAGTTCCGCCTCGATTTCGGCATTCTAGGGATCAGCGGCATCGACTTTGACGGCTCACTGCTTGATTTTGACTACCATGAAGTTCGAGTGAAGCAAGCTATCATCGAAAACAGCCGCAGCATCTTCCTGGCAGTCGACCACAGTAAGTTTGGTCGTAACGCGATGGTTAAGCTCGGCAATATCTCTCAGGCCCACATGGTGTTTACTAATAAGCAGCCACCGGAAGAGATTCTCAACATCCTTAAAGATTCGGCAATACCATTAGAAGTGATCGATACCGCTCGTCCTATGAGCGAATAACTAAACATAAGAGCTCAGTGACGCCACTTTCTTAAATGAATCACCATTCTTTATAGAAAAGTTAATAAAGTAAAACTTGCTCGCTGTCACTGTCGCTTCTATGCTCGAATTAGTCTTATTTGAACCTCTGCTTTCATAAGCAGAGGTTTTTTTATGCCCAAATCACATAAAACGCGCATAAACGAAAATAATAAATGACCGCAAACGAAAGTTCATATAGGATTCAATTATGTTCTAAAATGCTCGTTCGCTCAGAAAGAGGTCAAAACCATGAGTGCTCAACAAAATAATTCAAACAACAGTACATCTTCCACTTTAGACTTGATCGTGATTGGCGGCGGCATCAATGGTGCAGGCATCGCGGCAGATGCAGCAGGTCGTGGTCTAAACGTTGGCTTATACGAAGCAAATGATTTCGCGTCTGCGACGTCTTCTGCTAGCTCAAAGCTTATCCACGGTGGCCTACGCTACCTTGAACATTACGAATTTCGTTTGGTTTCGGAAGCACTCGCTGAACGTGAAGTATTGTTAAGAAAAGCGCCTCACGTTGCTCAGCCAATGCGTTTCCGTTTACCTCATCGACCATTTTTACGCCCAGCTTGGATGATTCGCTGTGGCCTATTCCTTTACGATAACTTGGGTAAGCGCACCACTCTTCCTGGAAGTAAGACAGTCAACCTAGCAAAATCAGGGCTACTGAAACCAGAAATGAAGACAGGCTTCGAATACTCAGATTGCTGGGTTGATGATGCTCGTATGGTATTGCTCAACGTGTTGGCGGCGAAAGAAAACAACGCAGAAGTACGTAACTACTGCCGTGTTGAAAAAGCGCACCGCGAAGGTGGTATTTGGCATGTGACGATCCTTGATGTGATGACAAACCAACGCTTTGAACGCAAAGCAAGAGCGCTTGTTAACGCTGCAGGCCCTTGGGTTAAGCAGTTCTTTGATGATGGGTTAGAGCAGGCTTCGCCTCGTAATATTCGTCTGATCAAAGGCTCGCACATTGTTGTGCCACGCATTCACGACGAACCACAAGCGTACATTCTGCAAAACAAAGACAATCGTATTGTGTTCATGAACCCTTACCTAGATAAGTTCTCGATCATCGGCACTACCGACCTTGAATACAAAGGCGATCCTCGCGAAGTGGCTATCGATGATGTGGAAGTTGATTACTTAATTGATATCGTTAACCAGCATTTTGTTAAGCAACTAGAGCGTGACGATGTGGTCTGGACATACAGTGGCGTAAGACCGCTTTGTGACGATGAATCTGACTCACCACAAGCGATCACTCGTGACTACACACTGGAGCTGGATGCAGAAATGGATCAAGCACCACTGCTATCTATCTTTGGTGGCAAGTTAACGACTTATCGTAAACTCGGTGAAGCGGCACTGAACAAGCTAGAACCTTACCTGAAACACATGGGCGCACCTTGGACAGCTAACGACACACTACCGGGTGGTAACTTCAGCTGCAGCCGCGAACAGCTTGCAGCAATGATGCACACTAAATACCCTTGGGCATCTGAAGCTCTGCTACTTCGTTACGTGACCCAATTTGGTACCTACACATGGGACCTACTTGAAGGCGCTACGTGTGAAGCCGACCTTGGTATCCAGTTCTCAAGCGAAGCACACGGTGTTTACCAAGCTGAGATTGATTACTTGATCAACCAAGAGATGGCAATGACAGACGAAGACATCTTATGGCGCAGAACCAAGCTTGGCTTGTACATGAGCGAATCTGAGCAACAAGCATTGTCTGATTACTTAAAAGAGAAGCTACAACGTAAAGTGGTAAGCTTTTCTCAAGTAAGCTAATCCACCAGCCAACAAGCACAGTTCAACAACCTGATTAATAAACAAGCTTAGCGTCCCCCGCGCTAAGCTTTTTTTATTATTTGCCTCCACTATTTGCGTTCAACTCCTTGCACTTCAGTAGTTGTCACTCGACCAAATCGCCCTTTTACCCTCTTCTATTTTCAACAAAAGCTAAATAGTGTTTTATCAATTTTACGAAAGGTTGCTATTCTTTATCTCAACAAAACAATTCATTCAAAACGCTCACGATGTCAGCGCTTTAATAAGGAATCTATTCCATGCAAAAAGTCATTCTGATCACAGGCTCTACCGATGGTATCGGCTTCGAAACAGCAAAAGCACTCGTTCAGCAAGGTCACCACGTTTTATTGCATGGACGTAACCCAAGCAAACTTAAAGACGTTGAGCAGCAACTTATCGCTCTCTCTACGCAAGCGAAGTTCCAAAGCTACGTGGCAGACTTGTCTATTCTGGCAGATGTTGATGCGCTGGCTGACGAAGTGATTGCCGAGCACGAAAAGGTTGATGTGCTGATTAACAACGCGGGTGTGTTCAATGCTCCCAACTCAATCACCAAAGACGGTTTAGATGTTCGTTTTGCTGTAAACACAGTATCGCCGTATCATCTGACCAAACGCCTGTTGCCAGTATTCGATTCGTCGAGCCGAGTGGTGAACCTGTCTTCAGCCGCGCAAGCAGCAGTGAACATCGAAGCGCTAGAAGGTAAGAAACCAATGTCTGATGGTGACGCTTACGCACAAAGCAAGCTTGCGATCACTATGTGGACTCGTGAGATGGCAAAAGAGTTAGGCTCTACGGGGCCAATGGTGGTTGCTGTCAACCCAGCTTCGTTACTAGGCAGCAAGATGGTGAAAGACGCTTATGGCATTGCAGGCGGCGACCTAAGCATCGGTTCTGATATTCTGGTTCGCGCATCATTGTCTGATGAGTTCGCACAAGCAGGCGGTCAATACTTTGATAACGACAACAACACGTTTGCTAACCCGCACCCAGATGCGATTTACGGCGATAAGTCACAACAAGTTGTCGCTAAAATTGAAGAGATCATCAAAGCAACGCTTTCTTAATGACAGCTATGCTCAAGTGATTTTCTGATTCCAAGAAAAAGCCCTACGTGACTA
>NZ_JBFRJZ010000018.1:111352-112916 GCF_041469125.1 Vibrio sp. 10N.286.51.E5
TAGTCACGTAGGGCTTTTTCGTTAAATCTATCTGATTCTACTTTTGTTCCCAATACGGTGGATTACCATAATATTCAGAGAAGTAGTCAATGAAGGCTCTCACCTTTGGTGCAAGTAACCTTGTGCTTGGGTACACAGCCCAAATTGCAGGCTCTGATGTTAATGGGTAATCTTCTAATATTTGAACCAGCTGACCGCTTTTCAGTTGTTCATAGGCACACCAATTCGATGTCACCGTGATCCCCATACCACCTGAGGCTGCGTCACGCAGTGCTTCCCCGTTATCTGCCCTGAACGACCCAGATGCCTTAATCGTCTTAGGCCCGCTTTCAGTATTGAAGGTCCAGTTTTCTAAACCAATTAAGCTAATACATTGATGATCGTTAAGATCTCGAGGTTTGGCTGGCTTACCATATTTGATTAAGTAATCAGGCGATGCACACACAATACGCTTGTCTGTCGCAAGTTTTCGGGCAATCAGTGTCGAGTCTTTCAGCTCCGAGATACGAATCGCGATATCAAAGCCACCCTCAACAACATCCACCATCGAATCTGATAGCCTGAGATCGACTTTTAACCCAGAGTAGCGCTCTAAGAATCCAGGTAAGGCAGGAACAAGATGCAAACGTCCAAAAGACGCAGATGCGGTAACTCGCAACGTTCCGGTTGGAGAATCACAACCCACACCGACCGCCGATTTGGCAGCATCCACGCTCGATAACACTTCTTCAGCATGAGGTAAGAATGCTTCCCCCTCTTCGGTTAAAGAGACCTTACGAGTGGTTCGGTGGACCAAGCGAACGCCTAAATTGTCTTCCAGTTTACTGATGTGCGAGCTTGCAACAGCAGGAGACAAACCAAGCTCTTGCCCAGCCATGCTGATGTTATGTGTGGAAGCTAAACGAACAAACAATTTGAGGTGTTCAATATTCATGAGATTACCAATAAAATCTTAAAAATCGCGTGCCAGTAACCCTCATTATGCGTCATTCACATAATAATACAACGTATTAACTCAGTTGAATTGTGAAGAAGTGATTGAGCCAAAACGAAAAAAAACTCCCGAAGGAGTTTTTTTGTCTAAGTCTGCAATTCGCCATTTAGCTAGTCAGCAAAATTACCAACTCACTAGCCAGTTAAACGTGCATGCAGTGCATCTTTCAGTACAGAACGATCATGTTTCAGTTGGTGCATCGAGCCGTCATCAATGGGTGAATCTTTCAGCTCAAGCTTACGAATCTCTTTATCAAGGTTGTCGTACGTCTTCATGTCTGCTGCAAAGCCATCGTCAGTTTTAACAAGCTCAGCAATTTTATCTTTCATTTCAGGAAATTCGTGAACAAGAGAATGATTTTCACCTAGCATAGAAACCTCTTAAGTTGAGTAAAGTGATTGGTATTACGCATTCATTATTAACCTTAGCAAGGGAGTCAAATAACAAATGAGATCCAGTACACAGCATAGAATATAGACAATTCAGATTCACAAATTTACAACATAAATCGGCAGGGATGCGTTGTTTTACATAGAAGAAAGCCTCACGTAATGAAGTGACCCCGTAAAG
>NZ_JBFRJZ010000019.1:0-133340 GCF_041469125.1 Vibrio sp. 10N.286.51.E5
GACATCGCCAGGCTTTAAATATCGTTACCTGTGTATACATGTAACAACATCTACAGTGTACTAATCTGTTGATGACAATTTTTTGGAGGGATGGCTGAGTGGTCGAAAGCACCGGTCTTGAAAACCGGCAACCGTTAATAGCGGTTCTAGGGTTCAAATCCCTATCCCTCCACCACCATTAGAAAGCCCGCTGAGAAATCAGCGGGCTTTTTTCTTATCTGCGATATACATAAATAAAAGGGGAAGGGCACTGACGTGCTCTTCCCTTTTTTGTATTTAAAACAATGACGACTAGTCCGCTAAATATTTCCCTTCTGCAACTTGCCAGAACGCTCGAATTAGAGGGTTATCTAGCTGTGCTCGCTTACAACATACGCCTAACTCAAATAGCTTGATAGGTTCTATCTTTAAGCGGCTAACTTTATCTCTTACTGGACTGTTGTTTATGACCACATCAGGTGCGATGCCAACTCCACATCCTAGTGCCACCATACTTACAATCGCCTCATGGCCAGAAACTTGCGCGTATATGTTGGGTTTTATCTTCATCTTTTTAAACCATGCATTGGCTCGTTCACGCGCTGTTCCTGCTTCTGGGATGATAAAGGGCACTTCATTCCAGTTTGGCTTATCGGATTGCAGTTGTTGGCTAAAGCTACTCACACCAGATGGAATGATGACTGACAGTGGAATATCGCTGATGGTTTCGAATTCTAACCTTGAAGGAAGGATGTCTGGCTTTGCTGAAATCGCGATATCCGCTTCATCGTTTAAGATCTTGTCGATGGATTGAGCTGGATCACCAGTAGAGAGCTTAAATTCAATATACGGATGAATAGCCCTAAATTCGGTTATGAGTTCAGGTAGGTGACTGTAGCTAGCCGTTACTGAACAAAATATACGGATCTCACCTTTAAGTTCTTGCTCTCCGCCCTTCAGGTGAAGGTTATATTGCTGCCACTCTCCCACGATGCTCAATGCTACAGGCAATAGGTGTTTTCCTGCTGGGGTAAGATCAACACTGCGGTTGTCTCTGATTAGCAGTTCTTGTCCTGTTTCCTCTTCAAGCTTTTGTATCTGACGGCTCAGCGCTGAAGGACTGACGTGCATAGCAGCAGCGGTTTTGCTGAAACTCTTGCTGTCGCATAAATGTATAAATAATTGTAGAGATTTTATGTTCATGTTCTGCGATCGTTTCCATGTTGCATTTATTGCAATAACTAATTGTGAATATATCACTTTCAGCAACGGAGTGTCTGTTTTAGTATGAAGTCATTCGATAGAGAGATATCGACCTTACGGACTTATTTTTAAAGGAGTGCCCTAGAATGGCTAACTATTTCAATACATTAAACCTTCGTGAACAACTAGACCAATTAGGTCGTTGCCGCTTTATGGATCGTGAAGAATTCGCGACAGAAGCTGAATACCTTGAAGGTAAGAAAATCGTAATTGTTGGTTGTGGTGCTCAAGGCCTAAACCAAGGTCTAAATATGCGTGATTCTGGTCTAGACGTATCTTACGCTCTACGCCAAGCGGCAATTGATGAAAAGCGTCAATCATTCAAAAATGCTGATGAAAACGGCTTTGTTGTGGGTAGCTACGAAACGCTAATCCCTCAAGCAGACCTAGTAATCAACCTTACTCCTGATAAGCAACACACGAACGTTGTTGAAACAGTAATGCCTCTAATGAAGCAAGGCGCTGCTCTTGGTTACTCTCACGGCTTCAACGTTGTGGAAGAAGGCATGCAATTACGTGCTGACCTTACTGTAGTAATGGTTGCACCTAAGTGTCCAGGCTCTGAAGTTCGCGAAGAGTACAAACGTGGCTTCGGTGTACCAACACTTATCGCTGTTCACCCAGAAAACGACCCTAAAGGCGAAGGTTGGGATATCGCTAAAGCTTGGGCTGCAGGTACTGGTGGTCACCGTGCAGGTTGCCTAGAGTCTTCTTTCGTAGCAGAAGTTAAATCTGACCTGATGGGTGAGCAAACTATCCTTTGTGGCATGCTACAAGCGGGTTCTATCGTATCTTACGAGAAGATGATTGCTGATGGCATCGAACCTGGCTACGCAGGCAAGCTTCTACAATACGGTTGGGAAACGATTACTGAAGCACTTAAGTTTGGTGGCGTAACTCACATGATGGATCGCCTATCTAACCCGGCTAAAGTTAAAGCGTTTGAGCTTTCTGAAGAGCTTAAAGACCTAATGCGTCCGCTTTACAACAAGCACATGGATGACATCATCTCTGGTCACTTCTCTAGCACAATGATGGCTGACTGGGCGAACGATGACGTGAACCTACTAGGCTGGCGTGAAGAGACAGGCGAAACTGCATTCGAAAACTACCCAGCTTCTGACGTAGAAATCTCAGAGCAAGAGTACTTCGACAACGGTATCCTAATGGTTGCTATGGTTCGTGCCGGTGTTGAGCTAGCATTCGAAGCTATGACGGCATCAGGTATCATTGATGAGTCTGCTTACTACGAATCTCTACATGAGCTTCCACTAATCGCAAACACAGTTGCTCGTAAGCGTCTTTACGAAATGAACGTTGTAATCTCTGATACTGCTGAGTACGGTAACTACTTATTCGCTAACGTAGCAACACCGCTACTACGTGAGAAGTTCATGCCTTCAGTAGCAACGGACGTCATCGGCCGTGGTCTAGGTGAGACATCTAACCAAGTTGATAACGCTAAGCTAATTGAAGTAAACGAAGCTATCCGTAACCACCCTGTAGAATACATTGGTGAAGAGCTACGTAGCTACATGAGCGACATGAAGCGTATCGCTGTTGGCGGTTAATCTTCCAGTTCATCACTGAATAAAAATAGCCCTGAACATTTGTTCGGGGCTTTTTTATGCTTGCAACTATTTTACCGGTGAAGGCTTGATAGATTGAGGAAAAAATAAAGGCTTACCCGAAGGTAAGCCTTTATTCGAACTTGAACTGATTGAAAAAAATGACTATTTGTCTGAAAGCTTTGCTTCTAGTTCAGCCAGTTTTTGTTCCATTTCAGTGAGCTTCTGGCGAGTGCGAAGCAGTACTTGTGTTTGAACATCAAACTCTTCACGGCTCACAACGTCTAGCTTGTTGAGTTGGCCTTGGATAACTTGGCGAACTTTTTGGTCTACGTCTGAACCAAGCTCTTTTACTGGTTGAGGCATAGAATCGTGGATCTGCTTAGCAATTTGCTCTAGTTTTTTTGGATCAAACATATCAATTAAAACTCCTGAATATTTATCACTATTCTATTTAATCACATCAAAGATGTCGCCTATGGCGTACAAAAAAAGGCCACCGAAGTAGCCTTTTTATTGTTAATACGACAGGGAAATTACTTATTGTTAGCTAATTCTCTGTGCGCCGCTTTTGCTTCATCAACACGGGCCAGCTTCTCGAGATCTTTATCTTCGAGGAAAACTGGAATTGGTTTATGTTTTTCGGCTAAGTAGCTATAAATAACCGGCAGAACAAACAGCGTAAACAGCGTACCAATCGCCAGACCAGCAACGATAACAATACCGATACTAAAGCGCTGAGCTGCACCTGCACCCGTGGCGTACATCAATGGGATCAGGCCTGCAATCATCGCCGCTGTTGTCATTAGGATTGGACGTAGACGTACCCTTGCCGCCTCCATAACCGCCTCTTTGCGTGATAATTTATTATGCAGCTGCTCTTCTTTTGCTACCTCACAGATCAAGATACCGTGCTTGGTAATCAGACCAACCAAGGTAATCAGCCCCACTTGCGAGTAGATGTTCATCGTCGCTGCGCCCCAAGCGAGCGCAATCAATGCACCACATATTGCGAGTGGCACCGACACCATGATAACCAATGGATCTTTTAACGACTCAAATTGAATCGCCAGAACCAAGAAGATGATCGCCAGTGCTAAACCGAACGTCACATACAGTGCGCTGCCTTCTGTTACAAACTGACGCGACTCACCCATGTAGTCATGGTTATAGCCTGCAGGTAATTTGGTTTGGGCAATGTTTTCAAACCAGTTTACCGCATCACCCATCGCCGCGCCCGGCATAGGAACCGCACCGACCGTCGCTGAGTTCAACTGGTTGAAGTGAGGAAGAGAGCGAGGCTCTGCCACCACATCAATTGTTACCAAGCTACCGAGAGGAACAGCATCACCATTGCTGGCTCGAACGTAGTAATGATTCATTGACTCTGGGTTTAAGCGGAACTTACGCTCAACCTGAGGGATCACTTCATAAGAACGACCGTTGAGGTCAATACGGTTAACGTAACCATCCGACATCATGGTGCTTAGGGTGACACCGATATCTTGCATCGTTACCCCATAAGCGCCCGCCATATCTTTATCAATTTGAATCTTCATCGTTGCTGAATCGTAGTTCAAATCAAGGTCAGAGTAGACAAAGAGAGGGCTATCTTTCACATCCGTTAAAATATCGGTTGCGATAGCGAATAAGCTCTCAAAGCTGCTTGGTGTGGTAATCACAAACTGGAGTGGTAGACCAGAACCGGCACCCGGCAACTCTGGCATTTGGAACGCGGTTACTGCCATGCCTGGGATATCTTGTAGCAATCCACTGATACGGTTCGTTACCTCAGATTGGCTAGCCGTGCGCTCACTCCATGGCACCATTGAGGCAATACCAAATGCTTGGTTTGAGTTTGGTACACCAGTGAAGGATTGAGCGTATTGGATTTCAGGCTGGGTCACCAAGATACCGCTCACGTCATCCATCGTGTTACTTAGGTAGTCTAGGTTAGCCGTTGATTGACCAGTACCAATCATCATCACCACCCCTTTATCTTCTGCAGGGGCAAGTTCACTTGGGATGAATTTAAACAGCATCGGCAAGCTTAAAAATACAATGACCGCAAAGCCAATGATAACCGGACGATGATCCATGATCGCATGCAGCATCTTAGAGTAACGGCCTGTCATACGATCAAGTACGCTGTGTACCTTCAGTTCAAACTTACTCGGCTGTGCATTTTCTTTTAGCAGCTTTGAACACATCATTGGAGACAGTGTTAAAGCGATGATTCCAGAAACAAATACCGCGCCAGCGAGGGTTAATGCGAACTCTTTAAACAGCGAGCCTGTGATACCACCCATCATTGCGATAGGGGCATAAACCGCGCCCAATGTCAGTGTCATTGCAATAACCGGTACTGCAATTTCACGGGTACCAATGATGGCAGCCCTGAAAGGAGATTCCCCCAATTTGACGTGTCGATCGACGTTTTCCAGTACTACGATTGCATCATCAACCACTAGACCGATTGCTAATACCATCGCCAGTAGCGTCATTAAGTTCCATGAGAAACCCATGACTTGCATCACCATCGCAACACCAACCAGCGATAAAGGGATGGTTACGATAGGAATGATAACCGCACGCAATGAGCCTAAGAATAGCGTGATAACCACTAATACAATCAGCGCGGCTTCAACAATCGTGTGTATAACCTCTTGAATGGATTCATTAATCGCAATGGTTGAGTCATACATGATATTCATGCTGATATTGCTTGGTAGGTTTCGCTCCAACTCAGGATACAGCTGCATAACATCAGCAGCAATGTTGATCGGGTTAGCACTTGGCGCTGCATTGATGGCGGTTACAACCGTTTGTTTGCCATTAGCACTTGCGCGAACCACATCGTGGCTTTTTTCTAGTGAAACCTTAGCAATATCACCTAAGCGAACAATAGAACCGCCATTTTGACTGGTTTTGACCACCAACCTTTCTAATTCATCGGTATTGGTTACTTGGGTATTGGCACTGCCGTTGTACAGCATAAACTCACCAATTGCTTGGCCAGTTGCTGATTGGTAGTTGTTTGCATTAAGCACCGTCATCACGTCAGTGGCTGTCAGGTTTAATGCTGCCATTTTGGAAGGATCAAGCCATACACGTAATGCGTATTTGATCCCGCCGTACAAGTCGACCTTTGATACGCCATTAACGGTAAACAGTTGTGGGTTAACCACTCGCTCAAGGTAGTCGGTAATTTGGCTTGCAGAGAGTTCATCACTCGTAAAACCAATGTAGAGTACCGCCGTTGTTGAACCGGTAGACATAGTTACGGTTGGATCTTCGGCTTCTTTAGGAAGCTGAGAACGTACCGAGTTAGTCTTGGCCAGTATGTCAGACAGCGCGGCATTCGGGTCGGTATTGAGCTTCATATTGACCGTAATAGTCGAGCTACCGAGTACGGACTGCGACGTCATATAATCAATATTATCGGCTTGAGCGATCGCTTGTTCTAATGGCTGAGTTATAAAGCCTTGGATCAGATCGGCACTGGCACCGTAATAGCTCGTCGTGACCGTCACGATCGTATTTGTCATGTCTGGGTATTCACGAACCTGCATTTTGAAGATTGCTTGGAAGCCAAGCAATGCGATCAAAAAGCTGATTGAAATAGCCAGAACTGGACGTTTAATAAAAACATCAGTAAAGCGCATGATTCCTCCAATTACAGCATTGGTGTTTCAGCTGGCGGCGTCGTTGCATCACTTTCTACAACTCGAACTTTAGCATTGTTACTTAAACGAACTTGACCCGTTGTCACGACAACATCGCCAGGCTCTACGCCTTCCAGTATGTGAGCAATACTTTCTGTACGTTCACCTACTTTCACCACTTGTTGTTTCACACGCTGCACACCATCTTCTTCACGTAAAATATAAACATTGTCACCGTAAAGTGTGAAAGTGATGGCCGTCTGAGGCAGTGTCACTTGGTTTGCTAGTTTAGGTAGAATGATGTTAGCGCGCGCAAACATACCGCTACGTAACTTACCATCGTTGTTTGGGATATCGGCTTGTACTTGGATAAGACCACTTTGGATGCTAACCGCAGGCTCAATGGCACTAATAGAACCTTTAAACGGTTTTTCTGGGTATGCATCAACGAAGATGTCGATCGCCTGACCAACCTCAATACGAGAGATGTCATTTTGAGAAATAGTGAAGCGTAGGCGCATAACACTGGTGTCTTCTAGGCGAACGATGTCAGTGCCAGATTGTAGGTATTGGCCTAGATACACATTACGAATACCGACAGTGCCGTCAAACGGAGCGCGGATCTCGCGACGGGCAATCGATGCTTTAAGGCTTTCAATATCAGCCGCTAACGATAAGAAATTAGCTTCTGCTTCATCGAAGGCTTCCTTAGAGATAGAGCCTTTCTTGAATAGCCCTTGGTAGCGCTTGTATTTAGCTTCAGCAGCCGGTAAGCGTGCCTCAGAGCTTTTTAGATTGGCTTTCTCTACATCAGAATCAAGGCGGATCAGTTGTTGGTCATTTTTAACCTCAGTACCTGATTCGAAAGAAATTTGATCGATAACACCGCTGGTTTCGTTCGCTAGTGTCACACCTTGGTTAGGTTCGATGAAGCCGATAGCTTCAATCACTGGCACCCAGTCGATCGGCTGAACTTCAGTTACCGTTACTGGAAACTCTGGTTCAGGGCGGTTGGCCATATACTCAGCAATTTTTTGTTGTTTGAACATGTTAAACCCAATAACGCTGCCGAAAAGTAGTACAGCGATGAGTAACATGAAGAAAGTCCACTTTTTCATTATGGTCAAAACTCCGATCTAGTGTTTAATTATTGCGTCCCAACTGGCTTCGATTGCAGATTCTAGTTCTGCCTCATCAAGTTGGTAAAATCCTAAAGAATGCTTGCGTGCTAGAGAAACACTAGCCGCCAAGCTCAATCCACCTAATACTTCATTGTTAAGTGGTTTAAACAATCCTTGTTCTTTCCCCTCATTAAATAGCAGCTCAACTTGGGCAAACATTTTACGTTCTAGTTCCCTGAAGTTTAGGCTATTTGTGATGGGTAGAGAGTCATACTGAACCCGATTTTTTATTGCGGCTAAATTCGTTCCTGCTAAGTTCCATATGTTCAACCACATAGTACGGTAGCGTTGTTTAATTGGATCCGAATCATTAACCCCTTGTTGAACAGCATCAGCTACTCTTTGAGTCACGAGCATTCGAACATCTTCTATCAAATGCTCTTTATCATCGAAGTAGCGATAGATAGTGCCTGCAGCCACTCCCGCTTCTTTGGCTAATTTTTGCATTGAAAGGCCTTGGAAACCGACCTCTGCAATTAGCTTTTCAGCTGCAGAAAGTATTTGCTGGCGTTTATCCCGAGGTGCATGAGTTGTCATATTTCAACCACCAATGAATGAACGTTCATTCATTATAGCCTAATAACCACACACATGTGCAACAAAGTTTTACATAATCAGCGTAAAAATCTTGTATAAGAGAACGTAGCATTCGTGCTGTTGCAGCATTATTATAGGCGCGCAATTGAATTCGCCCCTCTAGACCAAACTGAGAATCAAATGAAACTGAACCCAAGACAAGATGAAGCCGTGAAATATGTTTCGGGCCCCTGCTTAGTATTAGCGGGCGCTGGATCCGGTAAAACACGTGTTATCACCAATAAAATTGCTTATCTGGTTCAGGAATGTGGCTATAAGGCGCGTAATATTGCGGCGGTGACCTTTACTAATAAAGCGGCACGCGAGATGAAAGAGCGTGTTGGGCAAACTCTAGGTAAGGGCGAATCGAAAGGGCTGATTGTTTCGACTTTTCATACCATGGGCTTAACCATCATTCGCCGTGAATACAAAGCGCTGGGTTTGAAAGCGGGTTTCTCTCTGTTTGATGACCAAGACCAGTTAGCTTTGTTAAAAGAGTTAACAGAGAGACAGATCGATGGTGATAAGGATTTGCTACGCGCTTTAATGAGCACCATTTCGAATTGGAAAAATGACATGCTGACGCCAGATCAGGCGAAAGCACGTGCTCAAGGCGAACAAGAGCAGTTGTTTGCATTCTGTTTTGAGATGTACCAGAAACAGATGAAGGCATACAACGCACTCGATTTTGATGATCTGATCGCGATGCCTGTATTACTACTGAAAACCAATCAAGAGGTGCGTGAGCGCTGGCAGTCGCGTATCCGCTATTTACTGGTCGATGAATACCAAGATACCAACACCAGCCAATATGAGTTGGTTCGTTTACTGGTGGGAGAGCGTGGTCGCTTGACAGTAGTAGGTGACGATGACCAATCTATCTATTCATGGCGTGGTGCAAAACCGCAAAACTTGGTGTTGCTGGGTGAGGACTATCCGAATCTTCGTTTGATCAAACTCGAGCAAAACTATCGTTCAACCAGTCGAATCTTACGTGCGGCGAACATCTTGATCGCCAACAACCCACACGTTTATGAAAAGTCACTGTTCTCAGAGATCCCAGACGGTGAAAAGCTCAAGGTACTGAATGCTAAGAATGAAGAGCATGAAGCAGAGCGTATTACCGGCGAGATCATCGCCCACAAGTTTTTGAACCGTACTGAGTACAAAGATTACGCGGTGCTTTACCGTGGTAACCACCAATCGCGCTTAATTGAAAAAGCGCTGATGCAGAACCGCGTGCCCTACAAGATCTCTGGCGGAACCTCTTTCTTCGCGAGAGCCGAAATTAAAGACATCATGGCTTACCTGCGTGTGTTGGTGAACCCTGATGATGACAACGCCTTCCTACGTATTGTAAACACACCGCGCCGAGAGATTGGTCCGGTGACGCTTGAGAAGTTAGGCAGCTACGCCAATATGCGTGGCAAGAGCTTGTTTGAAGCCAGCTTTGAGATGGGCTTAGAGCAGACACTGACGGGGCGTGGTTTAGAAAATTTGCGCCGCTTCGGTGACTGGATTGTTCGTATCTCAGACAATGCCGAGCGTGGTAATACGGTTGAAGCCGTTCGTTCTTTGGTTCGTGACATCAACTACGAAGATTGGTTGTACGAAACCTCAGCGAGCCCGAAAGCCGCTGAAATGCGAATGAAGAACGTCTCTGATCTGTATAGCTGGATTGTGGCCGATCTTGAGGGTGACAACTACGATAAAGAAGAGAAAACCCTGCGCGAGGTGGTTCAACGTTTAACGCTGCGCGATATGATGGAGCGTGGTGAGGATGATGACGATGCAGATCAAGTCCAATTAATGACATTGCATGCATCGAAAGGTCTAGAGTTCCCATATGTATTCCTGATGGGTGCAGAAGAGGGCATCTTGCCGCACCAAACCAGTGTCGATGAAGGCAACGTAGAAGAAGAACGTCGTCTTATGTATGTGGGGATTACTCGAGCACAGAAAGAGCTGACTTTTACTAAGTGTCGTGAACGTCGTCAATATGGTGAATTAATAAAGCCAACACAAAGCCGCTTCCTCGATGAGCTGCCGCACGATGATGTGGAGTGGGAAAGCGTTAAGAAGCCTCAATCCGCTGAAGAAAGAATGGAAAAAGGGCAGGCGCACATTGCGAATATTCGAGCGATGTTCAACAAGAAGTAATGCCCTACTTTAATCGCACTATATAGAAGCCAATAAAAAAGGTGACCATGAGGTCACCTTTTTTGAATCTGGCATTTTTAATTACAGAACGGTAAATTACAGACCAGCAATCATGTGCTCGATAGCATCTTTGATTTCGTCGTCTGAACAATCCATACATGAACCTTTCGCTGGCATCGCATTGAAGCCGTTGATTGCGTGGTCAGCTAGAATGTCGCGACCTTGAGCAATGCGAGGACCCCAGTCACCAGCATCACCTGTTTTAGGTGCGCCACTTACGCCAGATGCGTGACAAGCGATACAAAAGGTACCGTAAACTGCTGCGCCATCACGAGGGCCTGTTGGTTCTGCGGCTACTGGCTCGCTGCCGACTAGGTAAACTTGGCCAACTGGTTTGATGCGTTCAGCAATTGCATCGTGCTCCGCTTCGCTTAGGCCTGCAGCCATTGCGCCAGTTGAAAAGGTTAAAACTGCGATGACAACGCTTAAAATTCGACGAGACATATCCATTAAACTCACTTTACATTCCCAAGGTAAGTACATGCTTACCAATTTATAGTGTTGGAAGGGTGTTTTGGCTTTAACCAGCAAAGAGCAACTGTTAAACCAATGTAAATAATGGGTGATTATATCCCGATAAGTTGTTGCAATAAACAACAACTTATAAGCTGTGGCGGGTTGTAGTACTCAAATAAGGGGTTTATCACATATTAACTGTCGAAAAAGAGACCAAACAGAAAAAAAAGTTAAAAAAGTACTAGACGGCATTGGGTGATATACGTATTATTCCACTCCGCCGACAGGGCATGCGCCTGTAGCTCAGCTGGATAGAGCGTTGGCCTCCGGAGCCAAAGGCCGAAGGTTCGAATCCTTTCAGGCGCGCCATCCGGTCTCTTACTTCGGTAAGTGAGAAATTGGCAAAAAGAAATAATGGTGGCTATAGCTCAGTTGGTAGAGCCCTGGATTGTGATTCCGGTGGTCGCGAGTTCGAATCTCGTTAGCCACCCCATTCTTTCTTTACAAAATATCGGTAGCTTCGGCTTCCAGTGTTGATTCATTATTCCCAAGAGTCGATACAAAACTAGTCGGTGAATAGCGCAGCTTGGTAGCGCATCTGGTTTGGGACCAGAGGGTCGGGGGTTCGAATCCCTCTTCACCGACCACTATTTCAATAATCGCTTTTAAGCGGTTATATAAAAAATTAGTGGTGGCTATAGCTCAGTTGGTAGAGCCCTGGATTGTGATTCCGGTGGTCGCGAGTTCGAATCTCGTTAGCCACCCCATTAATTTTGGTAGCTTCTTTGAGGTTCCCAGTTTGAGAAATCAAACGAAACGTCTCGGTGAATAGCGCAGCTTGGTAGCGCATCTGGTTTGGGACCAGAGGGTCGGGGGTTCGAATCCCTCTTCACCGACCACCTTAAGAAGCCCTAGTCGAAAGACTAGGGCTTTTTTACATCTGAAACTTAGATAACTTGAACAGAGTGGGGGTTCACCTGATGTTCAAAGAATGTCTCTTCACTGATCACTTAAGAAGCCTCAACTAGCCGTCCGCGTCAGAAATGACGGGGCTTCTTACATCTATCTCCCCTTCTTATATAAGACAGATTCCTAACGATCTGCTTGATAATGGTGCTGCTACAGAGTTGCTTTCTTTATCAAATGTACAGTTCTATATCTAATTTTATATAAATGGAGCGCTCAATAATTCGACATATTAATGGGTTTGGTCTAAAGACTTTTATGAAAAGTGAAACCTGACCCTAAATTTGCTCACTAAGGCCTGAATTTGACAGCTTTGTACGCATTTGGTCGTTCAAAAACTCCTCTGATTTATTAGGCCTTTCGTTTGTCTGTTTTGTATTTACCAAAATAATACAGATGGTTAAATGTATGGCTAATTAACGTTTATCTGGTTGTTTTATTTGTTAAAATTAACAAAATTAGCGTTTGTTTCTATAGTGTTAATTGTTTTTTGGAATAATTATTTGTTTTTAGTGACTGGTAGTGAGATCTGCTTTGAAGCACGGCTTTAACTCTACAAGTAAGTAGTGGTAAGGAGTTTGTGAGTATTTCTTGCCGATAATATAATGTTGATTTTTCTTACTATATGCTCTTCTGGTGAATAGTTATGTGGCACTTTTGCTTGCTAAGCGTTTAATGTCGACTTTTTATCCTATTTTTGTTGCTTTTCTGTGAATTATTTGCCAAATTGTCAACCGTATAAAATATCAGAACAATATTCTGGTAAGAATGGATTCAATTTTGCAGACAGGGCAGAAAGCTGCCAAAGCAGTAGAGGTCTGGTAATGTCACTTTTAGAAGTAAAAAATCTTCGTATCGAATACCCATCTCGTCATGGAGTTCACGCCGCAGTTAAATCACTTTCGTTCAACATTGAACGTGGTGAGATTGTTGGTGTTGTAGGCGAGTCTGGTGCAGGTAAATCAACAGTAGGTAATGCTGTGATCGATTTGCTGAGCCCTCCTGGCCGCATTGCTAGCGGCGAGGTATTTCTGGATGGCGAAAAAGTCTCTGGTTTATCTCCTGAACAGATGCGTTCTGTTCGCGGCTCAAAGATTGGTTTTATCTTCCAAGACCCAATGACTTCTCTTAACCCTCTATTCACAGTAGAACAGCAGTTAAAAGAGACGATTCATGCCAACATGAAGGTTTCGGATCAAGAAGCCTACCAGCGCTCATTAGACTTGATGAACCAAGTGGGTATCCCACAACCAGAAAACCGTTTAAAGCAGTACCCTCACCAATTCTCTGGCGGTATGCGTCAGCGTGTGGTTATCGCGATCGCATTGGCAGGTGAACCTGACCTAATCATCGCAGATGAACCAACAACAGCACTGGATGTTTCTATCCAAGACCAGATCTTGGGTTTGATTCGCGACCTATGTATTAAGAAGAACGTAGGTTGCATGTTGGTCACGCACGACATGGGCGTGGTATCTAACGTTACCGACCGCGTAGCCGTTATGTATCGTGGTGACTTAGTTGAGTTTGGCCCAACAGCGAAAGTTCTGGGTACTCCTGAGCACCCATATACACACAGTCTTATCTCTGCGGTTCCTCGTTCGGATCGCAAACTCGATCGTTTCCCTCTTGTTAGCTACATCGAAGAAGCACAAGAGATGGAACCATTGGATGTGAAGAACCACTGGTTAGGTCAAAGCCAAGATCACCGTGATTACACTGGCCCTCTGTTGAACGTTGAGAACGTAAACTTACGCTTTACTACCAAAGATTCTTTCTTTGAGAGCCGTCGTGAGTACGTTCAAGCATCAAACAACGTGAGCTTTGAAGTGCATGAAGGTGAGACGTTTGGTTTAGTAGGTGAATCAGGTTCAGGTAAATCAACGATTGCTCGTGTGATTGCTGGCTTGTACGCACCAAACTCAGGCAAGGTAACGTTTGAAGGCGTTGATCTTACTGGTCTGAAATCTGAAAAAGAACGTCGCCCTATGCGTCGTCAAATGCAGATGGTTTTCCAAAACCCTTACACATCAATGAACCCTCGAATGAAGATATTCGACATCATTGCTGAACCTATCCGATTCCATAAGCTTACTCGCAACGAAAATGAAACTCGTCAGATCGTGAACGACCTGCTAGAGCACGTGGGTTTAGGCAAAATGGCTGGGGTGAAGTACCCACACGAATTCTCAGGTGGTCAACGTCAGCGTATTTCTATCGCTCGCGCTTTGGCGACTCGCCCACGTCTTTTGATTTGTGATGAACCAACATCGGCACTGGACGTGTCGGTACAGGCTCAGATTCTTAACCTACTAAAAGACTTACAAGACGAGCTAAACCTAACCATGCTGTTCATCAGTCACGATCTACCGGTTATTCGCCAAATGTGTGACCGTGTTGGTGTGATGCAGATGGGGACATTATTGGAGGTTGCGCCAACGGAGCAGCTGTTCCAATCACCTCAGCATGAATACAGCAAACAACTGATTTCTTTAATGCCTGAATTTACAGGCTTAAGAGAAGAAAAAGCAGTGGCACAAGCCGCGGTATAAAAATCAGCAGGCTGGAGTTTAGCTTGCTAACAACAATAAACAGACGCAAATACAACAACTAGGGATCTGGATTCCCGCATGAAGGAGTTATGCAATGAAAACCATGAAAAGCAAATTAGCAGTAGCTTTAATGGCAGCTGGCCTAAGCTTTAGTGCAGCAGCAGCAGATATTACCGTTGGCTACGCAGCTGACCCAGTATCACTTGACCCGCACGAGCAGCTGTCTGGTGGCACACTGCAAATGTCTCACATGGTGTTTGACCCTCTAGTACGTTTCACTCAAGAGATGGATTTTGAAGGCCGCCTAGCATCTAGCTGGGAGCGTGTTGATGAAACGACTTTCCGCTTCAACCTACGTAAAGGTGTGAAATTCCACTCTGGTAACGAACTGACTGCTGGTGATGTTGTGTGGACTTTTGAACGTCTACAAGCTTCTCCAGACTTTAAGTCTATCTTCACGCCATACGAAAAAATGGTAAAAGTGGATGACTACACAGTTGAGCTAGTATCAAAAGCGGCTTACCCACTAGTACTACAAACAGCAACTTACATCTTCCCAATGGACAGCAAGTTCTACTCTGGCCAAACAGCGGAAGGTAAAGACAAGTCTGAGCTAGTTAAGCACGGTAACTCGTTTGCTTCGACTAACGTTTCAGGTACTGGTCCATTTATCGTAACGCAGCGTGAGCAAGGCGTTAAAGTAACGTTCGAGCGTTTCAACGATTACTGGGACACAGAAACTGAAGGCAACGTAGACAAGCTAACACTTGTGCCAATCAAAGAAGACGCGACACGTGTTGCAGCACTTCTTTCTGGCGACGTTGATATGATTCACCCAGTAGCACCAAACGATCACAAGCGTGTTAAAAACGCTAAGAACATCGATCTAGTGACGCTACCTGGTACTCGTATCATCACGTTCCAAATGAACCAAAACAGCAACGAAGCACTTAAAGATGTTCGCGTTCGTCAGGCGATTGTTCACGCAATCAACAACGAAGGTATCGTTAAGAAGATCATGAAAGGCTTCGCAACAGCAGCTGGTCAGCAAAGCCCAACAGGCTACGCGGGTCACAACGAAGACCTAGTTCCTCGTTACGATCTGAAAAAAGCGAAAGAGCTGATGAAAGAAGCGGGCTACGAAGATGGCTTTACGCTAACTATGATGGCTCCAAACAACCGTTACGTGAACGATGCGAAAGTAGCGCAAGCGTCTGCGGCAATGCTGTCTAAGATTGGTATCAAAGTTGATCTTAAAACTATGCCTAAAGCACAGTACTGGCCTGAGTTTGACCTATGTTCAGCAGACATGATGATGATCGGCTGGCACTCAGATACAGAAGATTCAGCTAACTTCAACGAGTTCCTAACTATGACTCGTAACGAAGAGACTGGCCGTGGTCAATACAACTGTTCTGGCTACTCAAACCCAGAAATGGATGCGATCGTAGAAGCTTCTAACACTGAAACTGACCCAGTTAAGCGTGCTGAAATGCTGAAAGGCGTTGAAGCAACACTTTACAACGACGCAGCATTCGTACCGCTACACTGGCAAAGTGAAGCGTGGGGCGCGAAGTCTAACGTTGGTGCAGCAGACGTAGTAAACCCAATGGTTATGCCTTACTTCGGCGACCTAGTTGTAAAATAATCTAGCTTGCTAGAATCGAGAGCCTGAAGCTTTTCAGGCTCTCAAATTATTAAGATATAGATTTAAGTTTCGGTATTTGGTCTTCCTTCAGTCTGGCTAAATACCTTTTTTAAGACTGAATTTTGTTATCTAGTCGCGGATTTCGACTAGATAGTCATGGATAGATAAGGGGCAAGGAATGGTTACGTTTCTGGTCAAGCGCCTGTTTCAGGCACTGATAGTGATGTTTGTGATCAGTTTGGTGGCGTTTGCCATTCAGGATAACCTGGGCGACCCGTTGCGTGAGTTAGTCGGTCAATCTGTTTCAGAATCGGAGCGTCAAGCGCTGCGTGATGAACTCGGCTTAAATGATCCCTTCATTACAAAATACACTCGCTTTGTGGGCGCAGCTCTACAAGGTGATCTTGGTACTTCATATTTCTTTAAACGCCCAGCTGTGGACGTAATCTTAGATAAACTAGTCGCAACGCTTGAGCTTGTGTTCGGCGCTTCTCTGATCATTGTTTGTCTGTCGATTCCACTTGGCGTTTATTCTGCAATACACCCAAAAAGCTTCTTCACTAAACTGGTGATGGCGGGCAGTAGTATCGGCATTTCTGTGCCTGTTTTCTTAACCGCAATCATGTTGATGTATGTATTCTCTATTGAGTTAGGTTGGCTGCCGTCGTTTGGACGTGGTGAGACCGCAAACTGGTTTGGCTGGGAGTCTGGTTTCTTAACGCTCGATGGCCTTGCACACTTAGTGCTGCCGAGTATTGCTCTAGCATCTATCATGCTGCCTCTGTTCATTCGTCTAGTACGCTCTGAAATGCTAGAGGTTCTTAGCTCTGAATATATCAAGTTTGGTAAAGCAAAAGGCCTAGCGCTGAACAAGATTTACTACCAACACGCTTTGAAAAACACAATGCTGCCAGTACTAACGGTAGGCGGTGTTCAAATCGGTACTATGGTGGCTTACACCATTCTTACTGAAACTGTATTCCAGTGGCCGGGTACCGGCTTCCTATTCCTTGAAGCGATTAACCGAGTGGATACACCACTGATTACCGCATACGTTATCTTCGTTGGCCTGATCTTCGTAGTAACTAACACCATTGTTGACCTGCTATACGGCATCATTAACCCAACAGTGAACATCACAGGGAAAGGAGCATAATCATGGAACAAACAACAACAGCTCCATCTCGTTGGGAGCGATTCAAGCAGTCAGACATTCTGTACTACTTCTTACGTGACAAAGTGGCAATGGTGAGCTTCGCTATCTTTGCAGCTTTCCTTGTTATGGCATTAGCGGCACCTATTCTAGCGCCAACAGACCCGTATGACGTGACGTCTATCGACATCATGGATTCTGAGTTGCCACCATCTTGGATGGAAGACGGCGAAGAACGCTTCCTACTGGGTACTGATGAGCAGGGTCGTGACATCTTATCTACGATGCTTTACGGCTCGCGTCTGTCATTGACGATCGGTTTCCTAGCGGTAGGTCTTCAGCTGACTCTCGGTATCATCATTGGCTTGTCTGCAGGTTACTTCGGTGGTCGTATTGATAGCTTCCTGATGCGTTTTGCCGATGTTCAGCTTTCGTTCTCAACCATGATGGTTGCGATCATTGTCTCGGCCATCTTTAAGGCGAGTTTCGGTAGTGACTTCTACGCGCAATATGCGGTTGTTATGCTGGTGGTGATCATCGGTATTGCTGAATGGCCGCAGTATGCTCGTACGATTCGTGCATCGGTATTGGCAGAGAAGAAGAAAGAGTACGTAGAAGCGGCACGTGTGATGGGCTTTAGAGCGCCTCGCATCATGTTCCGCCATATTCTGCCTAACTGTTTATCACCGATTTTGGTTATCTCTACGGTACAGGTGGCAAATGCCATCATGTCAGAAGCGGCACTTTCTTTCCTCGGTTTAGGTCTTCCGGTAGACCAACCGTCACTCGGTGCCCTGATCAGTACTGGTTTTAACTACATTTTCTCAGGAGCATGGTGGATCACAGCATTCCCAGGTGTGCTTTTGGTAACATTGGTTCTCGTTATTAACCTATTAGGCGACTGGCTACGTGACGTGTTTAACCCGAAAATTTATAAAGGGTGATAGCCCGGTTTGATTTTTAGTAAAAAAAGTCACTAAATTAAGAGCCGTAAGCAATTACGGCTCTTTTTTTGCTTAATGGATCTGGAACTTAGTATTATTGACAGTGTCAATAATAGTTAAAATGGAATTCATGTTTTATCGACATAGATTCGGTAATAATTAGCCCGCAAGGGTTTAAGTGGTGGTTATGAAATTGACAATGAATGCTGTATGTCGTGCTGTGACGAGAAATTATCGTATGGGACTTATCGCTGCATCTCTTTTGGTATCGAGCCAAGTGAATGCAGAGTCGGTTCTATGTGATGCAACTCAGGCAAGCACCAACCAATTACCACAGCTAGAGCAATCATGTCCGATCGGTAAGGGCGTGTGGGGCAGTAAAGCACCAAAACGTCATTCAGATAACGAACTGTTTTGGGTTCAATGTGGCCTGCTGAACAAGCCTTTGTCACTGAGCCGAGCAAAGCCTCTGTATGAGAAGATCTCGACCAACGTTTGGATGAAGCCGGAAGGCGGAGACTACCGTTGCTTAATCGGACCTTATTCTACCTTCTCTGATGCGAGAAAAGACCTAGCTCAGGTGCGTAAGGTTTCTGGTTACGGTGAAGCCTTTATTCGTATGGTCGATAAGTCGAAAACCTCATCACAGCCTATTGTGGCAAAACCAGCAGAGCCAAAAGCGGTGACGCACAAGGCTCCTGCAAAAGTAGAAGCTAAGCCTGCACCGAAACCTGTGGCTACTAAGCAAGTGGCGGCGGTAGCGAGCGCTGCAGCAATTCAGACGCTACCAAGCGGTAACGCGAGTTCAGACAATGATCTAGAGATCGAGATTCGCGTGAAAGCAGACATTGCGGGTAGCCAATATGCTATTCCTTACCTTCTAGATCATCAACAACAGTTCTACATGGAGCAAGGTAAGCCTTGGAGCCGCCTAGATTACGATAGCGCTGAATTGGTGTGTAATCAGGTCAACATGAAGCTGATGAGTGAGAAGCAATGGCAAAGCATCTTGAGCTCAAAGGTTATGGAAAAACAGAACTGGCCAATGCATCTCCCTTATTGGGGCGCAGATAAGAAAGGTCTGTTTACCAACGGTAACGTCAACCAGTTGAAAGGTTCTTCATTGCTTAATGTGATGTGCGTTAAGTAACGACGACCGTTACCAAACCAAATAAGCCTCAGCCATTGCTGGGGCTTTGTTGTTTATACGCCTCTCTTTTTCGACATCGGTTCGACTTTTAGACACTCGTTCTTCAAGACGAATTTGATTAAAAATCGTTAAAAATTGTTCAAATAGCGCGGCTGATGCGTAGAAAACCATAACTCAAGCAATAAGGTGATTGAGATTATGAGTTTAAAAAAACGATTAGAAGACGTGGCTCCACGCTTTGAAGCCGGTGGTAAGTACGAAAAGCTCTACCCAGTGTATGAAGCTTTCGCGACAATATTCTATACACCCGGAAACGTAAACCGCGGCATAACCCATGTTCGTGACAGCATTGACCTAAAGCGCATTATGATTTTGGTGTGGTTGGCGACCTTCCCGGCAATGTTCTGGGGAATGTATAACGTCGGACACCAAAGCGTTCTCGCACTCACATCCATTTATCAATTAAATGAACTTGCCTCGGTTATCGAGAGTAGCTGGCGTCTGTCGTGGGCATTTGGTGATGCGCAGTCATTGATGGCAAGTGGCTGGGCAAGTCAGATGTTGCTTGGTGCACTCTATTTCCTACCCGTTTATGCCACGGTGTTTGTTGTGGGTGGCTTCTGGGAGGTCTTGTTTGCAGTCGTTCGCAAGCACGAAGTTAATGAAGGCTTCTTTGTTAGCTCGGTGCTGTTTGCACTAATCCTCCCGCCAACCATTCCGCTCTGGCAAGCCGCATTAGGTATCACTTTTGGTATCGTTGTCGCCAAAGAGCTGTTCGGTGGTACAGGACGAAATTTCCTTAACCCAGCCCTTGCAGGCCGCGCGTTTCTCTATTTCGCCTATCCAGCCAACATGTCGGGTGGGCTTGTGTGGGTTGCCGCTGACGGCTATTCAGGCGCGACACCGCTGAGTCAATGGTATGAAGGCGGCAGCACGTCACTCATCAATAACATGACTGGCGAGGCGATCACCTGGATGGATGCCTTTATCGGTAATATTCCAGGTTCGATGGGTGAGGTGTCGTCACTGCTTATCATGCTGACGGGGTTGATTCTGATAGCGATGAAGATAGCGTCTTGGCGCATTGTCGCCGGTGTGATTATTGGTCTCGTTGTGACATCTAGCTTGATGAATTGGATAGGGTCAGAAACCAACACGATGTTTTCGATGCCGTTCTACTGGCACTTTGTGTTGGGTGGTGTAGCGTTTGGTACCTTCTTCATGGCAACAGACCCTGTATCTGCCGCGTTTACCAATCAGAGTAAGTGGGCTTACGGGATCTTGATTGGTGTTATGACGGTCGGTATCCGAGTGCTCAATCCTGCTTATCCAGAGGGCATTATGCTGGCTATCTTGTTCGCCAACCTGTTCGCTCCGCTGTTCGACTTTGTAGTGAAAGAGCAGAACATTAAACGAAGACTTAAACGGACATCGCGCTAATCTAAGTGGTTAAAAGGGAAAGTCAATCCCATAAGAAAGGCTTGCATTGATGCAAGCCTTTCAATTTTTATCGCGATTGATTTGAGGTTGATTTAACTCCACTTCAAATCAATCTCGAAAGGTTGTGTGCTACCACAGTGTTCACCACACATTTCGTCGTAGGCGCTGTTATGAACCAGCATAGCTGATGCGACACCTTGGTCGCTAAAGTGATCGCGTGCTTGGTTAACACTCAAAAACTTCATAGGATGCTGGTGGTCATCTTTAATTAATTGCTTTTGCTCGCCAATAACTTGGTAAGCCAAGTAGATCCCGCCTTCAAATGATTCAATTAGTAGATTCATCACAAACTCCATTGCTGATCTAGATAGGTGGATATTTGTGTTACGTCGAATCGAGAACCAAGGTTCAAAGCGGGCATAAAAAAAGCAGGCACAAGGCCTGCTTCTAAAGAGAGCTCAACTAAGACGTTGATTATCTCATCGTAACACTGTACCAACACAGGTGGCTTCTGAAATAAATCTGGAAAGGCAAAAAGGAAAAGGTATTGGTGCCTTTTCCAGAAAAACCGACTTTTGAATCAATTTTTCCTAAAAATGTTAGATTCACTATATCACTTTCCAGAAATTTCACTATAGGTAACAATTCTATTTTTACCTGTCCTAAAATCATTTTTGCCCTCACCATTGCAAGTGGCAGCGTGAAGTCTAGATATAATTCCAATCTTAATCTGATAGAAACTCTACAAGTCACAGAATCCAATTTCACATATGATACGCTACTGAATGCGTTTGATTTGGTTTTAGTAAGGAAATTAATTGTCGATGATTACAACTAGAAAGTATCAGAATGAAAAGCCTGTTGATACTGACTTATTTAATGGGCAGGGGCACAAGCAAGTTGCCAAAGCGATTGCCAGCGTACTGATATCTGATAGTAGCCAGCACATCATCGGCATAGAAGGTAACTTGGGTTCAGGCAAAAGTACTGTAATCAGTATTTTGCAGCAGCAGATTGAAGATAGAGGTTTCCACGTAGTAACGTTTGATGCTGACCAATATCATAATACGCTCAAACCAGCGTTAATACAGAGTATCGAAACTGAGCTTGAGGCTTTAATAGGAAAAAAAGACAAATATAAGTTAGCCAAGCTTGGAAGCGCTGTCGAGATAGCACTCGGAAAACGTCTTGAATACACGAAAAACACTACCAGCCATATCTCTCTCTCGGCCATCATATTTGCTTTTTCCTTGGGTGTGTCTGCTTTACAAATAAAGTCCTCACTCAAGTTTTTGGCAGAGCTTGCTAAGGGTGTTCCTAGCTTAGACATGTTGAGTGGGTGGTTGTCTATCGCTTTATTCACTTCGCCCCTATTAGTCTATATAGCTTTAAGAGTTTTTGGATGTAAAACTCGTTTAGGTGACCTAGTGAAGCGAAATAGCACCGACACAATCAGTGAAACTGTCGATGTAAATCGAGAAGTTGGAGCAATTGAACTTAAAGAGGCTTTCGGGACGTTTTCCAACCTCATACCGAAAGGAAAAACTTTGTTGTTAGTGGTCGACAATATTGACCGCGTATCACCTGACACTGCTCGAGAGCTTTGGAGTGATATAGAGATATTGACCTCTCTTGGTAGCGAGCGATTTCGTATTTTGCTTCCATATTCAGAAGAACATTTAGCCAAAGCCCTTGAGAAAAGCGCTGTCGATGAGAGTCAATCTGGCAAAGAGTTTATAAGTAAACGTATTCCTGTTCCATTCTCAGCTCCTCCCATTGTTACTACAGGGTGGCGACGCCAGTTTGAGGTATATTGGAACGAAACCCTTCCAGACATAAAAGGACAAGAAGGTGTTAAAGATCTAATCGAAGTATGGGCACAAAAAATTACTCCTCGCTATCTAAAAAGTATCGTGAATCGTATTGGAGCTAAGATAGATAGTTGCCCTGAGCCTAACGAGCAATTAAGTGGTGTTTCATGTGCTGCTTATCTTATGGCAGTAAGGGACAACAAAATTACGGTTAATAGGCTTCTAAGTGATCCAAAAAGTGGTAAGTATAACGATGAGAACCCATCTGATATTGAGCGAAAACTTAAAGCCACTCATAAGCTACTTCTTAAGTTCGGTGGAGAGAAGGGGGAGTGGACTAAGCAAGTAGCAGCACTCCACTTTCAGACATCATTTACGATTGCACAAAGTGAGTTGATAGCTGAGCCGATTCGGACAGCGCTAAAAACTTATGACGCTGAGATGTTGGTAGAGCTTAGCTCATTACTTGGGTTTGATGTGCTATTTAGACAGCAACTAGCGGTTAAAAATGCAAGTGATTTAGTCAAAATAACAGACTCTTTAATTCAGGTAGACAATGGTACTGAGATTGTTAAAAAATACCTCAATGACATCAATCATGAGATCAAACACTCTGTAATTGAAGATTATGATTTTGATGAGGATTTGATCGAGAGTTATCGAAGCCTTCAAAGTAATGGCGTCAGTATAGATCGTAAAATAATCAATGAACGTCAAAAGCAAATCACAAAATCCATTAGGAAAATATGGAGGGTTATGGACTCTTTAGAGTCCCCTTCGGACATAAATGACGCTGAATATCAGTGGGATGACCTCGAAAAGGCAATTAAACAATGCTTTGCATTCTATCTGGTTACAGGCATATCTCCATATTTTGTCAATAAACCAACTAGTTCCTTTGTTGTTAATGCGCTCTTCCCTATTAAAGAGCAAATTAAAGAATGGAATGTACTTAAACTTATACAATCGTTGGCTACAGGTGACCTTGTTATTGCTGCATCTAAGCGTCAGAAGCTACTAGAGAGTGAAGATGCTATCTTCTCAGTGCTATTGGAGAAAAAGCGTATTGGTGATCTTGAGGAATTGGGTTCTGAAGACTTTTTAGCTGATATCAACATAAATTCGACTGAAGAGGACGTACTGATAACCACGCTTCCTTTTACCAATCAGTGGAATGAACCTCAAAATAAGACTTGTTACCAGCAATTAGTTAGTGGACTTGAAAGCCATAAAAGCTCTGGCTCTTTAAATGAGGCTACATTAAACGCTTATACTGCTATGTGTGCAGCGTCTTTAGTCAACGAGCTAAATCCGACAGAAAATGTAACAGCTAGGCGACCGAATGGTCAAAATCACCATAAGCAGGCTGCTGTATGGCTGTCAGAAAAATTAAAAGATCAACCTGATTTTTCTCAACACTTAACGGATTACCTAAGCTTTTGTAGGTTCGATAAAATTATAACTTGGTGTAAAGATAATACTGTAGGCAGCTATCTACTACCTCATCTAGAGGAACTTATTGATAGTCATCGCATCAATAGAATGAATGTTGGTTCTTTACTAACTGGTGATTATGTTTTTTTGAAAGAAAATACTGAGAATTTAACACCAAAAGAAATTTTGAAATGGATGGAAGGTTGGCATATCCGTGCTAAGGATCCTTTGAAATGGGATCAAACGGTTGTAGAAGATATTATCCAGTGTAAGTCATCCCCATTCTTATCTGTACTTAGTAAGTATTTTGATAATCCCAATGTTACGAAAGAAGATTGGGTGGAAAGAGCCAAAGAGAATCATCCGGTATTCAACAAAGTAGCTCATTACCTTCACAGTAATAGCTGTATTTTGGAGTGTCAAAAAACGCTTCAACAAGCCCTCAAAGTTTTTCCCGAAGGGCACCACAATTACAGTGTAGAGTTGGTACAAATACTGACTCACCTTATAGATGGAAATCAGAGAAACGGAATGCGAATAAGCCTGACGTCTACTTTCTTTAAGAGTGATACGGCTCTCGAAAAACGATATCGAATAATCAGATACTTTGGTTCGCTAATCAACATGCCGACTATCAACGATAGTGCGCTAGAAATTGAGGTAACAGCGCTACTCGATGACTCGATTAATAATGGTCACAAAGATGAAAGGGATTGGCTATTGGAACAGCCTGTAGATGGGGCTGGTTGGAATATAACCAAATGGTCGCTAGATGGCCTGAACGCACTTTATGATGTTTTGAATGATCATCCTGATATCAAGAAAGGTAAGCTAACAGCTGCTGTTGCTAATAGAGTTAATGAACTTAAAGACAATGATAAGGCTGATAGCGCGGCTTAGTAAAAGAGCCAGAAGTTGGTGCCTTGCTTAAGTGAATCTTATATCGATAGATTGGCATGTATTTCGCTTTTTTAAGCGAGGCTTACCCTTTAGAGTTATTCATATTTCAGTTTTCTCATAAAGAGCTAACCTTTGATTGTGCGAAACTCATTTTTCCAGAACCTTCCATAATTGGCACTTCGTAACTCTGAAGTGCTTTTTCCCGCATACAGTTTGTCTTTCCATGTGTTCATGACTCTATCGGAGGGTTAGCCTTTGAACTATGGCATCGGCTGCTTCTGCACTCTACGCAATGATGAAAAATTGGATTGGCTTCTCCGTACATTACCTATTCGTGAAGAACGAGCATGCCGCGCTAAACGCAAAGCAGGGGGACATTGCTACTATGATATTTGCACGCCTCATTCAAATCGCACTGAGACTCCTATTTTTATATGGTTTGAGCACCTGCGTGGAGAACCATGACTCAAATGCCTTTGATTACTGCGCACCTCGGATTGACTGTTAAGTTACGGGAGAAGTGTGTGTGGACAGATCTTTGATAATGTTAACTACTATATCCCGTTAGTCTAAAATGGCTTTGGTAAAAAGGTGCTTTGGGATTCGCGAACATCTTTAGTAGTGACGCTTTAGTTGCGATGAATACTGATTGTGTATTGTTCCCTTGCCGTGTCGTCAATACGGTACGCAGAGAATAAGTCACATCAATATTTAAAGGAGCAAGTGAGTCGCAATTTACAAACCATAATAACGATTTTTTGCTTCCATTTTCGATAGCTTCAAGAAAACCTAAATTTTCTTTTGCGGATAATGCAGTCGCAGCATTGCTGTATTCAGAAAAGTCCAAATAGTGAACACTGATATCTTTTTTTTCGGCAATTAGGGTGGCAACTTTAATGAAATCTGGGTGGATTATTGACGAATCAGCGGTAGAGATTCTAAAGTCCATATCCCATGCATTATGCACAAAAGTTTCAGGAGTTATTTGATGTTCATGAAGGGCGCTTTTTTTGTTCTTATTCAATCTAAACTCTGGCTAGGTTGTATTGGTTACTTTAATAGAATAAATCATGAGCAGCCAATGTACCATCAGCCATACTGAGATCCGCATTTGTGGCGTTTACCTAGCATTGCTATGACTCAACCAGTACAGGTGGTTCCTGAAATTTAACTACTGCTGAGAATCTGACCTAGAGATAGAGCTTGTTTTTAAGTGTGACTCTCGAGCCTGTCTCAGTCTCTAAATTCTACTTTCTTTGTTATTTGGCGTGGATGAGTAGTTAGTCAGCTCCGAAAGTAAGATCCAGTACTTCCCGAAAGTAAGATCCAGTACCCCCGAAAGTAAAGAATTTTCTACCCCAACAATATCATCTAGCCCTCGTGTTTTTAATACGGCTTTTAATTTTATTATTAATAATAATCAATAGGTTAATTATGAGATGTGTTGCTTTGTAACTTGTAATCTAACAATTGAGCTATAAGTTCATCTGTATAAAAAGTTAGATTTAGATAAGTTTATCTGTCAATCAGGTGGACGATTGAACCTTTAATCTACTATGGGTTGAGTTGGTTCTTAGAGGGTTAATTAGAATTTAAATGATGAAAAGCCAAGTTAATCATTCACTCCCTTTATGTGTCGGTATCACTCAACTCACTATTGTTCCCCAGTCGCTTTGAGTTCTTCTAGCTACTAATTTTTTGATCCAGTAGATATATTCCTTTAGTTTTATATGTCAAAATCAATGCAATAAGTTGGTTATGGAACAATTAAATGAACACGATTTCAAAAGCTAAAAGTCTATCTCGCTCTTTGTTATACCGAATGGCATGGGAAACCCAGTGCAAGCCTTTGTTACATCTCAATTCAATCAAAACTGGCCTCGGTACTGAGCGTACTCTAGATAAGCTATTTGGAGACTTCGGTGACGAAAAATATGCTCAAAAGTTCCTTGAACTATACGATGGCTACTACATGCAGTCTTTGCTGGCCGGTAATCGAACGATTAAGATCTTCCAGTTGTCGGCAGATAAGTTTGAAGCTGTTAATAATGCTTATGCTGGCGCGATACCAGCAAAAGGTATAGATACAGATTACTTCCCTTACTACATTGATGACGAGCGTGTGGATGATCTTGGCAGAGATACAAAGCTAACTAAAGTTATGCAAGTGTACGAAAAAACATATTTCTTCTTCTCTACAAACCGCTCAATTACAGAAAAGAATGACCTGAGTGCAAGTGTCTATGGTGACAGTCCAGAAATAGTTGAATTTCTAGAAAAGTTCTCTAAGGTTACGGCATTCTCAGATCAATCAAGACAATACATCGATATTGTATGCTTGAATGCGAAGGACAATACTCTTGAGCTTCGTCTCGATACATCATCGGCTGTTGCTGCGAAAGACATCAGTTTGCTATTCAGAAGTGTACAAGAAGCGTTTATCGAACTTGTTCCTGAAAGGCTGGATTTTGCGGTATTCGTTAATTCAACGAACTTCTTTCCATTAGTGAAAAGTGTCTGCGGTTCTGAGATGTGCAGAGTTGTTGAGCTAAGTTTTACCACTGATGATGGCTATATCCATCATGAGCGTGACCGAAATGGTTCAAAAGGTGGAGATGTTCGTATGGGAGAGTTCCACAAGGGTGGTGTTGAAAAATGTGACATCAATCCATACAGAATTTCAGCTCGATGGGCAGGCAGCTTCTCCGCTGAACTACAATATGAATACGAAGTGTCGTTAAATGCGAGTGTTAGAGAACTCAGTAAAACAGGTGGTGGACAACTTAATCATGCGATTGTGTCTATGTGTCCATGCGAAACAGATTTAGATGCATTACTAGATATCTTGAAGACGCCAAATGAGCTACCAGAAACTGCTTGAAACAGTCAGAACTGACTTGGAGAGTATGCCGAACTTAGTTTCAGCATGCGAAATGATTATTGATAATATTAGCCAAAAGGATGCTAAGGCTTGGCAGCACCTGACGTTTGCATCAATCAATAGTCTCTCTGACTCTATGCTCGAGCCACATGATGTAGTTCGAATTACTCAATATCTAGCCGGTGAGCGAGTTGGGCTTTTTAAAACTGGCTTTGAGTACATAGGTGACGAAGGTCAGTTTATTCTAGATAGTGAAAATAGCTATTGTGCGTATCATGAAAACGCTATAGCGCACCCTGAAACAGGCAAATTAATTGAAGATGTTAAAAACGATGTTTTTATGTTCTTCACTGTCGACGAAGGGGTTCTAAAGTGAAACCGATAGAATTTGAAGATATGTCAATCGGTCAATTGGCTGCGCTAGAGACAATGATGCCCGAGATTGGCGGTTTTCCTAGTAGGGTCATTGCTTTGCGTTCTGGTTATGATAATTGGTTGGCACGACTTTATAAGGATCTTGATTACATTATTAAAGAAGTAATCTTTCCTTCTGCAAGCTATCGACAAGATGACGGTGAGGATCGTTTCAACCTCGAAATCGGTAACTCTTTGAAGCTCATGGGTTATCAGGCCTCTCACGACAGGTGGAATAACGGTCACCCAGATATTTTTGTCGAAAGTCCTGGTTATGGCTTCAAATGGACTGGTGAGTCAAAGATTCATAGCACCTACGATTATTTACTTGAAGGTTACAAACAACTTTGTGAGCGCTATTCATCTGGTTTTGAACATCAAGATCAAGGCGCAGTTTTGGTTATTACGAAGAATGTTGATATCAAGGCTTTGATGGAAAACTGGCGTAAGAAGCTAGCGGATGATGTTGATTATCAAGCTGTGGGGGTATCAGTTTATGATTGTAAGTTCGATAAAGCGTGCTTTATGTCCTCTCATAAACACAGTGTGTCGGGTGAGGAATTTGAAGTCAGACATGTACCGATAAGTATAAGGTTTCAGCCGACTGATAAGAGTGCAATGAACCGAAAAAAATGAATTTAAAGGCTCTGGGTTAGAGCCTTTATTCTTGAATGAGTATCAAGCAGGATATCGACTCAACTATTTGATGGCTATAACCTTACTGCGCTTGAGTTTCATAAGTTGCTCCTTTAGTTCTGTATTTTCATACTCTAATTCATTAATACGAGCTAATGCCTGAACTAGCTTGTCATTGAGGTGGTGCTGAGCCGCTGCAAATAAAGCCAGCTTTTCCTTTTCAGATTCAAACCTTTCTTTGAAATTTTGCTTGATACGTTTTTGTTCGTTGAGCTTAATGCGTACGATCTGAATTTCTGGCTGCACATAGTCACCCTTGGCTTCGACTATGTCTGTCTTACATTGCTTTACCTTTTCAACAAACTCAGGGTAGTAGTAACCACTGCCATTCCCCAGATTAGCCTCCTCCTCCACAGCCCTGACACTGAGTTTACGAGAGGTAGGTATTCGATTGGGTTTACCTTGAATTATTCGCTGTAATGCTGTTTCTAAGGTGGTTAGAGTGCTTTCACTTTTCCCCATTACAAGTTCCCCGCGATTCTTAGCTCCGCTTCAAAAGGCGAAAACTCCATATCAAAATCAGACATTACATTCTCTGCCGCTCGTATTTGAGTGATGTAGTGGCTACGTTCGCTGACGGAAATATCGTTACTTAATGCCATGTAAGCAACTAAACTACGGTGTTTTTTTTGCCACCACTTTGCTTGTTGCTCATCAATGATACTACTGCCAGAGCTGCAATCTACGCAGAATTGAGGGGTAACGACTCCGTCCATATCACAATCGTAGCCTGATTTACAATAGCTATGGGCTGTGCCATGGAGGGTCAACTCTCCATCTTTGACGGCTTTATAAATTATTTCCCAAGAGCTATAGATGTGTGGTGTATCACCTCGCATCTTTAAAATAGCTTTGCCATGTGAACCTGATAGTTTTTCGTCTGAGTGCCACTGCTGAAATATCTTATTGGCAATCATTCCGACGTTAATATTATCTAGTGTTTGCTGAATATTTTTATCTGTCGTTAAATTCAATAAACTGGCTACTCGGCCTCCATTGGTATACCACTCAGTCATTGTTAGATAAAGGTGCTTAAACTGCTGCTTTAATGCCACTACGGTACTGAGTCTCTTCTGTATGCAGTAAAATGCCAATGTGCGTCTAAATTGGTGTGTAGTCATAGGCCAAGGTTTACCTATCTTGACTTCTTTATTCACTCTTGCAATCGAATTAGGATTTGATCTAATGCACTCTTGGTAGTCTTCATTGGTGACAATAAAGTTAAACTGTTTGCAGAAACGTTTTAACCGATGATTCCAATCGGTAATGAGCTTAGGACGTTGTGAGCGAGCACCGTGATTTACCCAGAGAGAGTTAGCATATGCGTCATCGGGATATTTAGTATTCTTACGCCAATGTTTCGTCAGCTCTGACATCAATTCAATCGCCTGTTTAGATGAAGAGGCTGTAACCCATGTCTCTCGCTTTTCCCCTAATTTGAAAGTGTGAGACTGCAACATGTGAAATGTACGACCTTCAAATACATCCATGTAATAGCTATTGGGGGTGAGCTTATCTAACTCTGAATCGCGCATGCCACTAAAACCGCCGCAAATGACGTAGCACGATGTAATAAGTTGCCCTAGATAACGCTGAAATTCACTACCATTTCTCAGCGGAACCCCTTTAACTTTTTCCCTCAATGGGGCAATTATGTCTTTCGGCTTTTGAGGTTGATTGTCTGTAATTGTTAAAGCTAATTTGTGGTGCTTAATTTCATCTCTTTCGTCCATAAAAGCGAAAGTGCGACCTTGTTGTATTTTTCGCTCAACTTTTGCCTTCCCTTTTAAATAGTTGCTTTGAAGATCAGCTTCTACATCGGCAATTATTTGCTTGTGTGGCAAAGCAGCATTTACTAAATCTATCGCTTTACCATAAATGGAATCACATAATTGCTCTGGGATGACAAGCGTTTGCTGCCCATCTCTATCGCTTATTGCCTTGGTTCGAATAGAGGATTGAACCAGCATTAGTCCTAAATTGAGTTGATGCCAAGGTTCTAGCCAGATGCTTGCATTGATGGCAATAAATGCTTTTCTAACAGTGCTTTGTGAGTAGTTTTTTGATTTCAAATAATCTTCAAAATTCGACCAGTTTACAGGGTCGGAAAGAGCTCCTAGTGACTCTAACTGGTTATTTCTCAAAAACTGACAAGCTATTTTCAGATCTGTTAAGCGAGAGTGGCATCCTGTGAAACTCAGAGCTTTTCGTCCTCGTGGGTTTTTATTAAATAGCCACCCAAAAGCGAGGAGTTTCATTTCCAGTTGTAGCTTTGGGTGGTTGTTCCAATGATTAAAGTCCAAGCTGTTTTTCTGTTTATTTCTTGAAAAAGGTATGCAATCCCAGCGATTATCTCCAAAGGTTGCAGTCACATTCCCGTAAGAGTCCTTACAAACAATCACTCGGTAGAGCTCTTCCAACTTACCACTATGGTAAAGACCGACAACATCTATATCCTCAATCTCATGCTCTTTGGGGAAGTCTAAAATGTAGAGTTTAGAAGTATCCATTATGCCTCCCTGCTTAATGGTTGTGGAATAAGCTCAAGAATTGATTCGCTATCATTCCACAAAGGGTGATAACCATCATTCAATTTAGATTCCGCTTGTTTCAATATGTTTGTTTTCAGGTGAGGAAGTATCTTTGTCTCAATAAATGTCACAACTGATTCGAAATTTTTCCGATAATGGTGGGCGTCTAGGTGAAGGTAAAGTGATTCTTCAATACATGCTTTAAAGGATAATAGGCACCAGATGTCATCCACTGCTTGGACAATAACTTGGTCAGGGCAACCAAAACAACCTAACAAATCTGCACATGCCAACTTCTCTCCTTTTTTGAGTAGACCTCGACTTTGTGCTTTTCTCGTATATTTCTCTGACTTCTTTCCAAATGGCGTGGCGCAGCCGCTCCCACTCGGTGTACGACTTAAATTAGGGATAGAGGCCTTATATTCTTCTTCAACTACTAATACATCGATTCCTAAGTTCGCTTGGGCATGCTTGGCATCGGTTTGGCTTTGTATTTGCTCCTGCCTGATGGATAGGGCGTCTTGCAACATTCCATTATTAGTATGTTTGTTGCCCTTACTGTAATGACGTTTGCGAATCTTTTGGGTGTTATTTAGCATCATGTCATTAACGAACTCGCCTTGATGATAAGCGGTTAGTTGAGCCCCTGTTTCTCTGAATCGGCTAACTACGGGTCGCAACCTTCTCCCTGTTTGATCTGTGAAGGTGAAATATTTTTCAACCCAGTCTTTTAAAAAAGAATTGAGGGTTGTACTTTTTATCGGTTGTGTTTTATTTTTCACCACCGTTTTAAGTAGTAGGGCACCTTCATCATCGTTAAGAATTTTTGAAGCGTGTAGAAGTTTATCAAAGAAGCTCATCGCATATTTTGGTACTTCTAATACGTCATGTCCCCCCATTTCTACTTGAATAGTTTTAAACGCGCGACGCTTAAAAGCGGGCATGGTGTACCAAACTTCATCTAGAGATGTTGAGACATTTTTAGGTTGCTTTAACTTAAATAAATCCCCTGTATTGGTATAGGTGTAATACGCTAAAAGAAATGTGCCTGCGCACATCATTTTTGATACACCACCACATAATTGATAACTCTTCCCTTGCCAAGTAAAAGACATGGTTCGAGTACTATTTCCTACTTTTATATGCTTTTCAGGTTGATTAACAAATTGCTGATAAGTTTGGTTGAAAATACGTCTTAAAAACGGGAGTAGTTGGTTCAAATCACTACGAGTATAAGCTTGAAATGGCTCTGTATCTGCTCTCCCCATAATTGCAATGTTGTTAAAATAATCTCTTGGCAAATCAAGGTATCTTGTCGCTAAAATATTTAACTTTGAGCTAATCTGCGAGTAAGTGCTACGCTTTATTTCATGACACATAACGCGATTCTTCTGATATGTCATGTAACCTTCGATAGAAACTTTGGAGAAAGCTTCAACATTATTCTTGTCACACCACTGAAGAAAGTGTGAAACAAATGAAAATAAAGCATAGAGTGTTAAGTGACTTTCACCCTCTTTGATTGCTTCATCGAACTGATGTTTTAATTTACGAACACATGTTTCACGATTGGCTATTTCAAAACTACCACTTTGTTGCAACTGACTAGTTGTTGCCCCCCCAATGACAAGTAGGCGGTTGAAGTCCGCAATTTGGTTGCATTCTGTTTTCAATTGAATGCATAGTTCTGGGTTCCAATTACTTAGGTAAGTCAGTTTACTCATTAGCACCTCCAAGTGCTTCATGCATGATGGTGTCTAATATTCCAAACTTCACTTTAAATGCTTCTTTGCGTTGAAGGTAATGTACATACTTCCAAGTGGTGTAGTCGTTTCTGTGCCCCATCCAACCCATGAGTAGTCCTATACATTCTGAAGCAAGCAGTCCAACTTCAAGTAAGTCACTTAATCGGTACGTTGCATACGTTGAACGTAGATCATGAAAGCGATGAACGAATGAAGGGTTAATGTCTTTGATTGAAGCTCTTAATTCTGTCCATCTAGCTTCAATAGACTTAGCGGTAACAGGGTTGCCTTGCTCACTCACAAAAAGAGGCTCATGGCGCTGACACAGTTCAAGCCTTTCGATGACATCGTGTTTTAGAGTTAATGAGTTATCAGATAAGGACTCTAGCTTACGATTGAGTTTGTTTACTCGTTTAATTCTACGTTCAGAAGTCCGGTATTCATTAAGAGCGGTTAATAACTCTGATGATATTTCAATACGCCTTTGCTTTAGGTATTTCGTTTGCACACCTGTTGATTGTGGCGATAGGACTATTTCGTAACGATGCTCACTTTCAGCCAAGGGTATTGCTGTATCAAGGGCACTCAGAGAGAGCGTAGCCACCTCTTGAATTCGCATTCCCGTATCAATAGATATCAACACTTGAAAGCGTAATTCTTCTGATGCGCGAGGCAGGTGCTGTGTCAGGATATTTAGTGACTCACGAGTGAGTGGAGATAAAGGTCGAATGTTATTACTGCTGGCGTCCTTCGGTATTTTTATTCGCAAGTCGCTTGTTTCAACGGTGAACGTTGGTGATATGTGAGCCAGCATTCCAGTACTTTGGACGGATACAAACTCCATCTTAAACGGTGCTTCCTTTTCATCCTTTACGCGTAAGTAACCATCATGCATTAGCCACTTATAGTAATTGACGATTTGGTTCATACGAACACTGGCAGTGCTATGTGCCAATTCACCATTCTTGATTTTTTTTAATAAGTGAGATCGAAAAAGGTAAGTGGGTTTGAGCCTCTTGACTGGCGGAAACTGATCCCATGCTAAATCATTGTCTTCAAGAAATTGATAATAGGCGTGTAGAGCTTGAGCGCAAGGTGATAGGTCTCGTGCTGTTTTTACCGTTTTTAGATAGAAAAGGTAGCTATTAGCTTCATGGTTAAATATGCCTTCTTTTGTAAATAGAGTAGGCAAGGAACCAATATTGTTTTTGAGGGGAGAGCAGTGGAGAACCCCATTGCTTGATGTGTGTAACTTTGTTTCTTTGAAAATATCGCTTGAATGTATGAGTGATGACATAAATATACCTAGAAAAGATCACTGGCTATGCATTGAGCATAGTCAGTGATGGGTTGTTTTCCAGATTTATTTATGTGTGGAAGATACTTTTCCTACACTAACCTGTCATGGTAACAAACTCTTCGCTGCCCGTTGGGTGAATTGCCACAACAGAGTCGAAGTCTGCTTTGGTTGCGCCCATCTTCATTGCAACGCCGAAGCCTTGAATCATCTCATCAACCGTGAAACCGATGCCGTGTAGGCCAACGACAGTCTCTTCTTCGCCAGCACATACTAGCTTCATCTTACAAGGTTGACGGTGCTTGGTTACTGCTGTGTACATAGCCGTGAAGCCAGATGTGTAAACCTTGATGTTGTCTTTGCCGTACTTCTCTTCAGCTTCTTGAGTCGTTAGACCAATCGTGCCGATAGGTGGGTGGCTGAATACGACAGTAGGCACTAGCTTGTAGTCCATTTTCGCGTTAGTTTGACCGTTGAATAGACGCTCAGAAAGCTGACGACCTGCTTTAACCGCTACAGGAGTTAGCTCGATACCGCCTTCCATGATGTCGCCAACACAGTAGATGCCAGGAACGTTAGTCGCTTGGAACTCGTCTACCTTGATGTAGCCACGATCGTTCGTCTCAACGCCAGTTGATGCTAGGTTGATAGCGTCAGTTGCTGGATGGCGACCGATAGCCCAGATTAGGTGGTCAACGTTTTGAGTGTTGCCGTTCTCTAGGTGTAGAGTCAGTGTGCCATCCGCTTCTTTCACAACTTCTTTAGGCACTGAGTGCGTGTGAAGTGTTGGACCTTCTGCTTCCATTACTTCTACTAGCGTTTCGATGATCATTGGATCGAAGCTACGTAGTGGAGATTCTTTACGACAGAACAAGTGTGTTTCTGTGCCTAGTGCGCTTAGTACACCTGCGATCTCAACTGCGATGTAGCCAGCACCGATAACCGCAACGCGTTTTGGTTGCTCCATTAGGTCGAAGAAGCCATTTGAGTCGATGCCGTATTCTGCACCTGGGATGCTTGGAATTGTTGGACGACCACCTACCGCGATCAGGATGTGATCTGCTGTGTAGTGTTCACCGTTCACTTCAACAGTCTTTACGTCAACACCTTCCCCTGAAACAAAGCGCGCAAAGCCTTTGATTACGTTTACTTTGTTGTTACCTAGTACGCGGTCGTAAGATTGGTGGATACGACCAATGTACGCTTGGCGGTTTTCAATCAGCTTGCTCCAGTTAAAGCTTTTTACTTCAACGTCGAAGCCGTAGTCCTCAGAGTATAGGTTGATTGCTTCAGCGACTTGAGCGCCGTGCCACATTACCTTTTTAGGAACACAACCAACGTTTACACAAGTGCCACCAAGGTCTTGAGCTTCGATAAGTGCAACTTTTGCACCGTGCATAGCTGCGCGGTTAGCCGATGCGATGCCGCCTGAACCGCCACCGATACAGATGTAATCAAAATGAGTCGCCATTACTTTCTCCATTTATTGAAGGTTGTAGTCACAGTGAGAGCACTGGATACCTACGTCCTATAGATTCTTAAATTGTCTAATTATTATATTGAGGGCAGATCGGTTGAACTCAATCTCCCTGTTTAAAATTTATTCGTCCACATCACAGTCTGTTGAAGATTCTTCAGTCTATGATGTGGACTCGAGATTACTCGGGTACGATCCACTCTACTTTGAAGTGACCGGTCGCTGGCGCAATTGCTTCCTTCAAGAATGGAAGAATCTCTTTCATTTGGCTTTCTAGCTTCCAAGGCGGGTTAATCACGATCATGCCTGATGCCGTCATGCCACGCTCGTTGGTGTCTGGTGATACGCCAAGTTCGATTTGTAGAATCTTGTTGATGCCTAAGCCTTCGAGACCTTCGATCATATCTTCGATATCACAGCGATTTACTACCGGGTACCAAATTGCGTAGATACCGGTTGCCCAGCGCTTGTGGCTTTGAGCGATTGCAGTCACGACATCACGGTACTCTTTTGCCAGCTCGTAAGGCGGGTCGATCAGTACTAAACCACGACGTTCTTTTGGTGGCAGGCTGCCCTTTAAGCGCTTAAAACCATCTTCTTTGTAGATAGATACCTGACGATCACGGTGGAACTCTTGCTCAAGCAGCGGGTGATCGGCTGGGTGAAGCTCAGTCAGTACCATGCGGTCTTGGTCACGCAGGTGTGCACGTGCAACACGTGGAGAACCCGGGTAGTAACGCAGTTTCTCGCCATTATTGAGAATGGAAATAGACTCAAGGTAGCTTTGAATGTCTTCAGGAAGGTCTGTTTGCTCCCACACACGAGCAATACCTTGCTTGTATTCACCGGTTTTTTCAGACCATTCATGCGTTAAGTCGTAACGACCTACACCAGAGTGAGTGTCATGATAAACAAAAGGCTTATCCTTCTGTTTCAAAGAATTAAGAATAAGGCTCTGTACGATATGCTTTACTACGTCGGCATGGTTGCCCGCGTGGAAGCTGTGGCGATAACTTAACAAATTAAACTCTCGTAACACTCTCGAATTAGAGTGTGGTTAGTGTAGGTGGGGTTAATCAGACTATTATAACCCTCAATGGACCATAAATTCTCGAACAATTCAGGAACAGTCGCTAGCAATATGCAGTTAGTTATTGGTTCTACTATTGAAATTTGCCTTTATGGGCACTATTTAATAACTATTCGCAGGTGATTTTTTAGGGCGAACTTTAGCCTGATGACTGTAAGACGACCTCATTACAAAAAAGACGAAAGTCTCTAAAGCCAAAGGAATGTTTATATGTCTAATCCGCTATTAACCTTCACGGACTTACCTCCGTTTTCACAGATCAAGCCAGAGCACGTAAAGCCTGCAGTTGAGCAAGTGATTGAAGCGTGTCGCAACAAGATAGAACAAGTACTTGAAGGTAATACTTCACCAAGCTGGGACAACCTAGTTGCTCCAATTGAAGAAGTGGATGATCGTTTAGGTCGCATTTGGTCACCTGTAAGCCATATGAACTCTGTCGTGAACAGTGACGAACTGCGTGAAGCGTATGAGAGCTGCTTACCTGTGCTATCTGAATACGGCACTTGGGTTGGCCAACACAAAGGCTTGTTCGAAGCGTATAAAGCGATCAAGGCGAGTGAAGCATTCTCTGCACTGAACCGAGCTCAACAAAAAACTATTACCGACGCACTGCGCGACTTTGAATTGTCGGGCATTGGCTTACCTGCAGATGAACAGCATCGTTACGGCGAGATCAGCAAGCGCCAGTCTGAGTTAGGCTCTCAATTCTCAAATAACGTGCTTGATGCAACCATGGGTTGGAGCAAGCAGATCACAGACGTAGCTGAGCTGGCAGGTATGCCTGAATCAGCACTGGCGGCAGCTCAAGCGGCGGCTGAGTCTAAAGAGCAAGAAGGCTATCTACTGACTTTAGATATCCCATCATACCTACCTGTGATGACCTACTGTGATAACCAAGAACTGCGTAAAGAGCTTTATGAAGCGTACGTAACGCGCGCTTCAGATCGCGGTCCAAACGCAGGTAAGTGGGACAACACTGAGATCATCACCGAGCAACTTAAGCTGCGCCACGAGATCGCGCGCATGCTTGGTTTCAGTACTTACAGCGAAAAATCACTGTCGACTAAGATGGCAGAAACGCCAGACCAAGTGCTTGGCTTCCTAAACGACCTAGCAGTAAAAGCCAAACCGCAAGGTGAGCGAGAAGTTGAAGAGCTACGCCAGTTTGCTGAGAAAGAATTTGGTGTCTCTGAGCTAAACCTGTGGGACATCGCTTACTACAGTGAGAAACAAAAACAGAACCTGTTCGAGATCTCTGATGAAGAGCTTCGCCCATACTTCCCTGAATCGAATGTGGTTTCAGGCCTGTTTGAGGTGCTTAACCGTGTGTTTGGTATGTCGGTAACAGAGCGTGAAGGTGTCGACACATGGCATGAGTCAGTGCGTTTCTTTGATATCTTTGATGCGACTGGAACACTGCGTGGTAGCTTCTACCTAGATCTATACGCACGTGAACACAAACGTGGTGGCGCTTGGATGGATGACTGTCGTGGTCGTCGCATTACCGAATCTGGCGAGCTACAAACGCCCGTCGCTTACCTAACGTGTAACTTCAACAAGCCAGTTGGTGATAAGCCAGCACTGTTTACTCATGATGAAGTCGTGACTCTGTTCCACGAGTTTGGCCACGGTATCCACCACATGCTGACGCAAGTAGAAGCGGGCGCAGTTGCGGGTATCAATGGCGTGCCTTGGGATGCGGTTGAATTACCAAGTCAGTTCCTAGAAAACTGGTGTTGGGAAGAAGAAGCGCTGTCGTTCATCTCTGGTCACTTCGAAACGGGTGAAGCGCTACCAAAAGAGATGCTAGAGAAGATGCTAGCGGCGAAGAACTTCCAATCTGCGATGTTTATCCTGCGTCAGCTAGAGCTTGGTTTGTTCGATTTCACGCTACACACAGAATACGACCCTGAAGTGGGTGCTCGCGTACTAGAAACGCTAGCGGATGTTAAGTCTAAGGTGTCGGTACTGCCAAGCCTAGATTGGAACCGTTTCTCACACAGCTTTGGTCATATCTTTGCTGGTGGTTACAGCGCGGGCTACTACAGCTACCTGTGGGCAGAAGTGCTATCGGCAGATGCGTTCTCAGCATTTGAAGAAGAGGGTATCTTCAACACTGAAACGGGTAATCGCTTCCTGAACAACATCCTTGAAATGGGTGGCAGTGAAGAGCCAATGGAGCTGTTCAAACGCTTCCGTGGTCGTGAGCCACAAATCGACGCAATGCTGCGCCACGCGGGAATCAACGCATAATCACGGTAACTATCTAGTTTATTGCGAAAAGAGCCTCTAGTTAGAGGCTCTTTTTTTGTCTGTGCGTTATGCCAAGCAAGGCGAATCAATGTTATGGATTCACATTGCGGTTGATAGGGTTCTGCAATGAAATCAGTGTCTCTGTCGACTGAACTTCATCGATCGCTTGCAGCTTATCGATCAATACAAACTGCAGCTCTTCTATCGACTTACACATCAGCTTTACAAAGATATTGTAAGCACCAGTGGTGTAGTACGCCTCAACCACTTCGTCTAAGGCATTCAGCTTAGCGATCGCCGAGTGGTAATCTTTGGCAGCATTAAGGTTGATGCCAATAAAGCAACACACGTCGTAACCCAGTTTTTTGGTGTTTACCACAACTTCCGTTCGCTCGATAATGTCTGCCGATCTCATCTTTTCGATGCGAACGTGAATCGTCGCAGGGCTGACATCGAACTGCTTTGCCATTTCAGCGTAAGGAGTTCGTGCATCTTCCATCAAGGTTTTGAGAATGGCACGGTCTAGATCATCTAGACGAGCTGTGGTTGTGGACATGCATAATCCTTAGGTTGAATGAAAAACATACCGGCTTGAGTACACATCATAGCCAAGGGTGATAATATTAGCAGTAACTATAGGGTTAGGGTGAATTCAGTGCGATTTTCGTTATTTTTTATTGTGATGTGTTGGAGTGTTTTTGCTTCAGCTCAGGCAAAAGATGTGTTGGTTATTCACTCTTATCATCAAGGCTTTTTCTGGACAGATGATTTCCATAAAGGACTATCTGATGAGCTCGATCGCGATGGGTTATCTTACCGGGTTGTTTATCTCGATACCAAGCGAACTCAAAACGCTGAATACTTAGAGCGAATTTATCAGCTATACCGCACTAAGCTGTCGCATGAAGAGTTTGCCGCTGTAGTCGTCAGTGATAATAACGCCCTCAATCTGATGAAACGCTTAGCGCCCGAACTCAATGGCACGCCCGTTATTTTTGGTGGCATTAACAATTTTTCTCCGCAAATGGTTGAAGGCTTGCATACAACCGGTATCACTGAAGATATTGATATAGCAAGCAATATCGAGTTGATTAAGCGACTGCAATCGACGGTTAAAAAAGTATATGTGGTTACTGATCACTCGGTAACGGGTGAAGCTATTCGCGCCCAAGTGGATTTTTTCCTACAAAATCGTCCTGATTTTTCTGGGCTGGTGGAGCAATATACGCCTGATTCTTATCAAGAACTGATGACGTTCGTGCAACGCGCTGATCTAACCAAAAGCTTGTTGTTCTGGGCCTACTACCGCGACATCAATGGTCGTGTCAGTAGCAAAGAAGACTGGCGTCAGCTCAATAAAAAAACTCAGATGCCATTGTATATCGTGCATGATTTAGGACTTGGGTTTGGTGCGATTGGTGGCGTGATCCACAGTGGAGAAACGCAAGGTCGAGACACGGGGCGCGTGCTGTTGAGCGTGCTGAACAATCCTAAGGCTCCATTGCCATTGGTGGTTGCTGGCGCGCCAGAAATCAAACTCGATTACCAACAGATCTCACGTTGGGATTTGGGTGCAGAGAATGAAGCCTCAGTAACCTTCCTCAATAAGCCGAAGTCATTCTTAATGCGCTATCGCGATGAAATTCGCACCATCGGTTTAATGTTCTTGAGCATGTCGTGTGTTATCGCGGTGTTGGTGTATTACCTTAACCGTCTGAAGAAGAGCGAACGTGCAAGTCGCCAAAGCCAACGACTGTTGGAGTCGATATTTGATCAGAGCCTGCAATTTATGGGCATCATTGATAAGGGTGGCGTGCTGCTGTCGAGTAACAGCAAGTTACATGAGCTGCTTTATAATCAAGGCTATAAACTGGGAACGCCGCTGCAACAACACCAACATTGGGAAAGTTCTGCGCGAGAAGTGCTAGCCGAATATTTCATCGCAAAAAGTGAGCGCCCAGCCTTACGATTTGAAGCCGAGGTGTGGTGTCGAGATCGCGGTGCGATGGTGTTGGATATTTCATTGAAGCCGATGCCGGGCAGTGAAGACGAAGACATTCAGTTTCTCTTTGAGGCGCGCGACGTGACCTCACGTAAGCTTGCTGAGAATAAGCTGTTCCAACGTGAAGCAAACTTGAAGCTGTATTACGACAAACAGCCGGTGATGATGATTACGCTCGATGGCAATAATCGCATTCAACAAGTGAACCAGTTTGCCGAAGAGCTTTTGGGATACCCTCTCGATCAGTTGTTGGGCCATCGCCCTAGAGAATTCTATGTTGATGAGAACGCGATGATTCCTCGTCATATCTTGCTGCAACCTCAGCATAAGATTCGTGGTGTGTGGCGTCGTGATATCGAATATCGCCATGCCGACGGCAGCAAGAGCTGGATTCGTGAAAATATCCGCCCGTTGGTGGAGTCTGATCAGCTGTTGATTGTGGGTGAAGACATCACCGAAACGCACGAGCTTTCTGAAAAGCTAGAGTATCAGGCTCGCTATGACCTACTGACTGACACCTTTAACCGCAACCACTTTGAGCAAGAGCTGCAAAAGGCGCTGAAAGAGGTTGAGAGCCACATGCGAACTCACGCAATGTTGTTCCTAGATTTGGATCAGCTGAAAGTGCTGAACGATACCGCAGGACATGAAGCGGGTGATGCTGCGATCTTGTTTAGCGCCAAACTGCTAGAAGACGTACTGCCTTACAATGCGGTGTTAGCGCGAATGGGTGGCGATGAGTTTGCTGTGCTGATGAAAGACTGTACTGAACGAGATGCGGTGAATGTGTGTCGCAGTATTATCTCGATGATGAGTGAGAATCCATTCTTGTGGGATGATATTCGACTCAACCTGACGTGCTCTATCGGTATTCGATTGATCGACCATACAGCAGCTTCACCACAGATGGTGCACGCTCAGGCGGATGCAGCTTGTCATGCCGCTAAAGAAGAAGGTCGCAATCGCTATCATCTTTACCATCAAGATGATGAAGACCTGCGTCGTCGCCATCTTGAGATGGAGTGCGTTAACCTAGTGCATGAGGCCTTGGCTAACGATCGCTTAGAGTTGTTTGCGCAGCGAATTCTTGGCCTAGATGAAGACAGCGATAAAATGCACTTTGAAATCTTGGTCCGCATCAAGAACATCCAAGGGGAATACATCTCCCCGGGGATCTTCATGCCAGCCTCAGAGCGTTATAACATCGCGCATTTGATTGACCGCCAAGTCGTCAGTCAAACCTTGGGTTGGTTGGAGCAACGCCCTGAGGTTATTGAGGAACTGGGGATGTGTTCAATCAATCTTTCCGGTCACTCGATGGGTAACCGTGAGTTTGTCGAATTTTTGATAGATAGCCTGAGCGATTCATCGATACCGTGTCATAAGATTTGTTTAGAGATCACCGAAACAGCGGCCATGAGTAACATGAAGCAGGCGATCAAGTTCTTCACTCGAATCAAAGAGCTTGGCTGCATGATTGCATTGGATGATTTTGGCTCAGGGCTATCGTCATTTGGCTATCTGAAAAAGCTGCCTGTCGATATTGTAAAGATCGATGGCTTGTTTGTACGTGATATTGATGTGAATGAGATGGACCATGTGATGGTTCGCTCGATCAATGATCTTGCCAAGCAGATGGGCAAGCACACCGTGGCTGAGTTCGTTGAAAATACCCAGATTATCGACAAGCTTATCGAACTGGGTGTGAACTACGCGCAGGGCTACATCATAGGGCGACCTAAGCCACTCGCAGAGCTTGTTGAAGAGTTAAGACAAGAGCGAGAGACAGAGCCATTGGTTTAGGTAAGCCGACTTTAGCTGGGAATACTTTTCACCGCTAATATGTATTGTTGAGGCAATCAGGTAAACTGGTTGCCTCTTTTGTTTTGAATACTACTGTCTGTTGGAGACGACCTTGCAACTACAACTGATTTGCGAAGATGCTACCCAAATCGATCATTTGAATGACTTAACGACCCGCTGGAACTTATCTCATGATGAAAGCAGTGATTTTGCTTTGGTACTGACTAGTGAGCGACTTGAGCTACGTAAAGTCGATGAGCCTAAGCTTGGCGCTATCTTTGTTGATTTAGTGGGAGGCGCTGTTGGTCACCGACGTAAGTTTGGCGGTGGTAAAGGTCAGGCGATTGCCAAAGCAGCTGGTTTAAACAAAGGCGCAACGCCAACTATTCTTGATGGTACTGCAGGCTTAGGGCGCGATGCGTTTGTGTTGGCTTCTCTAGGTTGTAAGGTGCAAATGGTCGAGCGTCACCCCGTTGTGGCCGCACTGCTTGATGATGGCTTGCAGCGAGCGCAACAAGACCCAGACATCGGTGGTTGGGTAAGTGAGCGTATGAAGCTGATTCACGCATCCAGTCACGATGCGTTGGATAAGCTCAGCAACGATCCTGACTTTGAACAACCTGATGTGGTGTACCTCGACCCTATGTACCCACACCCAGAGAACAAAAAGAAATCGGCTCTGGTCAAAAAAGAGATGCGCGTATTCCAATCTTTGGTGGGTGCCGATCTGGATGCTGATGGCCTATTTGAGCCAGCGATGAAGTTGGCATCGAAGCGAGTTGTGGTTAAAAGACCGGATTACGCAGCTTGGTTAGACGAGCAAAAACCGAGCATGGCGATCGAAACCAAAAAGAACCGTTTTGACGTCTATGTGAAAGCATCAATGACTTAATTGAAGCATCAATAACTTAGATACACGCTAAGAAAATTTCCCGTCATAAATACGATAAATTGCCATTTAACACTTGCGATAGTCGCGTTACAGATGTATATCTAACTAAGAATCATTATTATTCTTAGCTGGAGTTGAAGCATGGCTAAACGCTTTTGTAAGTTAAACCGTCGAGATATCACCGAACACTTGGGCGAGATCCACAGCTTGGTGACTGAACCTAAGTTCGTGTGTCGTTCTTGCGCGCGTTCTTCGGCGGATCAAGCGAATCTATGCAAACCCACCGCAATTCCACCTCTTGGTTGTCAAAACAAACCCGTTGAAGAGAAAGTCGCATGCGGCCTGCTAGCGGAAACATTACCTGCACCAGAACTGTCGCTTGCGGAAATCAACGAGGCAATTGAACCGAGCGTACAAATGTTCGATCCAGCCGCCGCTGATATGGCCCCTGAGCTTGCCAAAAAAGAAGCCGCACAGAAAAAAGCCAAGCTGAAAAAACTGATGGCGAAGGCGAGCGGTGATGAGAAAGCTGAACTCAAACAAGCGAAGAAAGCGGCTAAGAAACAAGAGAAGTACAATAAGAAACTGGCGAAGATGATTAAGAAGCAGCAAAAGCTGTTTAAGAAAAGTCAGAAGCTGGAAAGTGAATTGGAACGAATCAACCTACAACTTGATGATGTTGCCTTTACTGAAAGTAAGACTCAGGTAGTGAGCCACAATCAAATCCACTGAAGTTGATTTGAATGGTTTATTGCTACAGCGATGATTTAAAAAGAGCGACCTTAGGTCGCTCTTTTGCTTTTTGGGGTTATCCGAGCTGACTCATGTAGCTCGTTCAAATCAGCTAAGCGTTGCTTGCGGATCTTGCTACGCGCTTCTTCACCCACGTCTCATTGACGAATAAAGAGAATAAGATAACGGCGCCACCAATAGACAAGCGAACCAAATCGACATCTCTGTTCCAAATCAGGATATTCACCACCAGACCAGCAGGAACCAAGGCATTGTTCATCACTGCCAGCGCGCCAGCATTGACCATGCACGCGCCTTTATTCCACATAAAGTAACCCAGCCCCGACGCAATCAAGCCAAGGTAGATCAGGATTCCCCATTGAAGTGTGGTGGTGGGCAGTTTCTCTGGGTTGCCTAGTAGCATGAAAGCCACTGACGCGACACATAGCGCCCCTAAGTAGAAGTAACCAAATACGGTTCGCTGAGGCAACTCGGTCGATTCCTTCTCCATCACCACCTTGTAGCCCACCTGACCAATAGCAAAGCACAGGTTCGCGCCTTGCACGACGAGGAAGCCGACTAAAAAGTTTTCGTTAATACCTGCGAACTTAATGAATACCGCGCCCAATACCGCAATTGCCGCTGTCACTAGGTACCACGGAGAGAATTGCCCTTTGAGAAAGTCATAAATAAGCGTGACGTAAATTGGCGTGAAAACGGTAAACAAAAGGACTTCAGGAACGGATAGCAGTAAGAAAGATTGATAGTAGAAGCAGTACATCAGGCCAAGCTGGATACCACCAATTGCCATCAATTTAGCGATCAGCTTACGCGATACGCCGCGAAACTTTAGGAAAGGGAGAAATACGACGCCGGCAAGGGAAACACGCATTAAAACAGAGAACCAAGAATCAACCTGACCCGCAAGGTAAACGCCGATCAGGCTAAAGGAGAAGGCCCATAGGAGGGTAACACCAGCTAAATAGCTCATAGTAAAACTTCGTTAATAAGATATGAGCTGTATGTTACCTAACCTTAATTCATTAGTCTTCTGAATCTCTTAGAGGCACGACCAGCATATCAACCGGAGAGGCGTTGATCAGTTGGCGTGTTGAAGAGAGCAGCTTGCTCCAAAAGTCTTGATGGTGACCGCAAACCACGAGATCAACATTGAACTCGTTGATGGTGTCACACAGCTCATGACTCAAATCACCACTGCCTACTAGGGTATGGGTGATCGGGTATTGGGCGTGCTCCGCAAAATTTTGCAGCTGAATACGAGACGCTTCCATCGCGTTGTGCTGGGTTTCGGCCATGTTGATATCAATCAGGCCGGTATACAGCTCTGCGTAGTTAATATCGATATGGATAAAAGAGACTTTGGCTTCCAATGGCTTAGCCAATGCTACCGCTTTATCCACAATTAATTTGCTGTCTTCTGATAAATCGACCGCGACCAAAATATGTTTGTAACTCATATCGCTACCTCCTTTATTCATTGTCTGATTTAAGATTAGCACTATGCGATGGCTTTTTTTGCTGAAGTGATCTCATATCCACTGTCTTGCGTAATGACAGCTCGAAATATTGGTTAACTAATGGCCTGCGAGATATTCATTAAATAGTGATATAGTAGAGAAAATTGAGGATGTAATTAGGAGTCTTAAATGCTGTCAAAAACTATGGTTGAGCAACTGAATGATCAAATTAACCTAGAATTTTTCTCATCCAATCTATACTTACAAATGAGTGCTTGGTGTGAAGACAAAGGATTTGAAGGTGCAGCAGAGTTTCTGCGTGTTCATGCAGTAGAAGAAATGGAACATATGCAGCGTCTTTTCACTTACGTAAGTGAAACAGGTGCAATGCCAATTCTAGGTGCGATTGAAGCGCCAAAACATGAATTTGATAGCCTTGGTGCTGTGTTCCGTGAAACTTATGAACATGAGCAAATGATTACTCAAAAGATCAACAAACTGGCTCACGTTGCTTTCAGCACACAAGATTACTCAACCTTTAACTTCCTGCAATGGTACGTTGCAGAGCAACACGAAGAAGAGAAGTTGTTTAAAGGTGTATTGGATAAGCTAGAGCTTGTTGGTGAAGACGGTAAAGCACTGTTCTTTATTGATAAAGACCTAGCGCAATTGGCAAAAGATGGTTCATCTTCAATTATGGAAGCTCCTGCCGTTTAGGTAGTACGGGAAAGACACTGATTATCTTTTTCTTTTGAGTTTTCTTATGAAGATGTAGGGAGGAAAGGATGATCAGCGGCGACACTATTCTATTTGCACTAATGGTTGTGACTTGCGTGAACTGGGCGCGATATTTTACTGCGCTAAGAACACTCATTTATATAATGCGAGAAGCACATCCTCTACTTTATCAACAAGTAGACGGAGGTGGATTCTTCACAACTCATGGCAATATGACCAAGCAGGTTCGCTTGTTTAGTTACATCAAAAGCAAAGAGTACCACCATCATCACGACGAAGTGTTTATGTCGAAGTGTGATCGCGTAAGACAGTTGTTTATACTTTCTTCCGCTCTGCTGGGTGTAACGTTGCTGTCTTCTTTCATCGTCTAAGTTATTTAGTACGTGTGAAGTAGAGTTTAGGTTTTGGTGTAAAGCTTCGGTTGTTGGTTCGCTAAGCCAAGTAGTGGTTTTGCTGCTGTCTGCAAATTGTACATCAATTGCAAAGTTTAAAATTGCCGCTAGAATAGCGAGCAATTAGTAAGGATGTGCTGTTTATGCACATCCTTTTTTATTGATGGCATTTCGAGAACAGGGCGTACTCGAGGTGCAAAAGTGAAGAAAGCAGAACCCCAATGAGTGAAAAGTTTGATGTAATCGTAATTGGTGCGGGCGCCGCGGGCTTAATGTGTGCTGCGGAAGCGGGTAAACGCGGCCGACGAGTGCTGGTGGTTGATCATGCAAAGAAACCAGGCAGAAAAATTTTAATCTCAGGTGGCGGTCGTTGCAACTTCACTAACTATTATGTTTCAGCCAACAACTTCCTGTGTGACAACCCTCATTTCGTGAAGTCAGCTTTATCTCAATACACCAACTGGGATTTTATCTCGATGGTGAGCAAGTACGGTATTGAGTTCGAAGAGCGCGATCACGGCCAGTTGTTCTGTGTCAATGACCACACCGCAAAAGACATTGTGAGCATGCTGCTTGACGAGTGTAAGCAAGCGAAAGTCGAACAACGCTACCGTTGTGATGTTCACTCTATCGAAAAAACAGATGCTGGCTTCAAGATGCACCTCAATACCGACGAAGTTGAGTGTGACTCGCTAGTTGTCGCGACAGGTGGTTTGTCGATGCCTAAGCTGGGCGCAACGCCATTTGGCTATAAGATTGCCGAGCAATTTGGTTTGTCTGTGATGCCAACTACCGCAGGCTTAGTGCCATTCACTCTGCATAAAGAAGATAAAGAAGCTTTCGCAGAGCTTTCTGGTATCGCAATTCCTGCTGAGATCACCGCGCAAGACGGAACCTTGTTCAAAGAAGCGTTGTTGTTTACTCACCGCGGCCTATCGGGTCCTTCAGTTCTGCAAATTTCTTCGTTCTGGAAAGCGGGTCAGTCGGTTTCGATTAATCTAGTACCAGAAGTGGATGTGGCTGAGTTGCTAGCTAACTCTCGCGAGAAGCACCCAAATCAGAGCCTGAAAAATACCTTGGCAAAAGCACTACCAAAGCGTTTTGTGGAAGTGCTGATTGATCGTAAAGAACTGGAAGACAAGCCGCTCAAGCAGTTCAATGAAAAACAGCTGAATGACATCGCAGAGTATCTAGAAAACTGGAAAATTGCGCCAAACGGCACCGAAGGCTACCGAACGGCTGAAGTAACTCTAGGCGGCGTAGACACCAATCACCTATCTTCAAAAACCATGGAATGTAAGAGCGTGTCTGGCCTCTATTTCATTGGTGAAGTGATGGACGTAACCGGTTGGTTAGGCGGCTATAATTTCCAATGGTGTTGGAGTTCTGGCTTTGCAGCAGGTCAGTGGGTTTAAGTTTACCCATTAGATTTTAAATGACATAAAAATGGCGAGTCATAGGACTCGCCATTTTTGTATTCAAAGCTTGTTATCGTTGATAATTCGGGAAGTCGCGTAGTGCGATAATCCTAATCTTTCTGGGCATTAACTTTCAGGGCTGAGGTTGTTTTTCTTCTTTCCCCATTTGATCTGCTGGATAACAAGGCCGGCAATGATCAGTACCAAGCCAAACAGGGTCGCTGGGTGAATCTCTTCGCCGATAATAGTGGAAAGTAGCATCAGTGAGATAAATGGCGAGGCAAAAATTAGGTTGCTGATACGCGCCGTATTGTTGGTTAGCTTGAGTGCTGATAGCCACAATACAAAGGTAATGCCCATCTCGAACAGACCAACGTAAGTCACCGCCATCCAACCCTTCGCCGTAATTTGGCTAAAGCTTTCGCCCTCAAAAAGGGTTAAACCGATCGCGAAAGGTAATGCCACTAAGAAACCAAGCAGTACGCCAACCACTGGGTCAGCCTTGTTTTTGGTGTTGAGAATCCAATATCCCGCCCAAAGCAGAGTAGAAAGCAGCGCCAGTGCCACACCGAGCGGGCTATCGAACTGCATGCCTAACACATCTCCTTTGGTGGCAATAACCACCACACCCGCATAGCTGAAGGTACACGCAATCCAGTCTTGTTTACGAATCTTTTGCCCCAGAAAAACCGCCGCCATTAAGGTTAGCGTGATAGCCCAGCTGTAGTTGATGGCTTGAGCTTGAGAAGCGGGCAGCAGGTCGTAGGCTTTGAATAGAATCAGGTAATAAGCCAATGGGTTAACCAAGCCGAGCAGCAGGTAATACCAAGGGTTTGAAAGGAACGTTGTACTCAGCTGAGAAAGCTTGCCTTGAAAGGCGCAGACTGCGATCAGCGCAATCGACGACACAATACTGGCAATGGTCAGCATTTGAATCGGTGAAAACTCAGCAAGGGTCAGCTTAAAAGCAGTAGCGACCGTTGACCACAGCAGTACTGCGGAAAGGCCAAAGCCCAAGGCACGACGTTCGTTCATGGCAACTCATTCTAATTTGATGGGACAGAATACGGAGCGCCTAGTCTATCTGTCGAATTTTAATACGGCAAACTGGACATTTATCCAGTATCAAAATACCATTTAATGAGTTATTTCAAATTAGGCTAAATCATTATCATGCAATGGATTATCGAACATCAGGCAACGCTTATTGCTGCAATTTCTGGCGCGCTCGTCAGCGGCGGTGTCGTGGGTTGGTGGATTAAACAGAAGCTCTCTTTTCAGCAGCGATTGCTCGAGCAGCAGCTAGAGTCCGATCGTTTGTTGCATGAATCTCAGCAAGCTCAGCTCAAAGCATCACTCGCAGAGGCGCAACAAGAGCTCGATGAGTTAGATGATGACCGAGACAAAGCGGCATTCGAGCTCAAGCAGGCGCACGGTAAGGTGATGGCTGCAATGGAAAAACTGCGCTACTTTGAGGCGGTAAAGCAAGAGCGCCAGCAGTACGCTGATGAGATCAATGTGCTTAAAGATCATAAGTCTGAATTAGAAGCCGAGCTGCGCGAGCAAGAAGCAAGGCATGACCAAGAAAACCTCGCCAATAGCGAAAAGCTGCAGTTGCTAGAGCAAGCTGAATCACGACTTAAGCAGCAGTTTGAATTGTTAGCGAACCAACTGTTTGAAACCAAAACCGCCAAGGTCGATCAGCAGAATAAGCAGAGCCTAGAAGGTTTGTTGTCTCCACTAAGAGAGCAGTTGGAAGGCTTTAAGAAACAAGTGAACGACAGCTTCAGCCAAGAAGCCAAAGAGCGTCATACTTTGGTGCATGAGCTTAAAAACCTGCAGCGTCTTAATGAGAGTATGACGCGTGAAGCGGTGAACCTGACTCAAGCGCTAAAGGGTGACAACAAACAACAAGGTAACTGGGGCGAGGTGGTGCTGGCTCGCGTGCTTGCTGAATCAGGACTGCGCGAAGGCCACGAATACCAAACGCAAGTGAACCTGCAAAACGATGCGGGCAAGCGTTATCAACCGGATGTGATTGTGCATCTGCCACAAGACAAGCAAGTGGTGGTCGATTCAAAAATGGCGCTGGTGGCATTTGAACGCTATTTCAATGCCGAAACCGATCAGCAACGCGATGCTGCATTGCGCGATCACTTGGTGTCACTGCGAGCGCACATCAAAGGCTTGAGCCAGAAAGATTATCATCAGCTCAAAGGCATACAGAGTCTGGATTACGTGTTGATGTTTATCCCGGTTGAACCAGCATTCCAAGTGGCGATTCAGGCGGATCCTAGCTTGGTGAAAGATGCGATGGAGCAAAACATCATCTTGGTCAGCCCAACCACTTTGCTGGTGGCACTGCGTACAATTGATAACCTGTGGCGTAACGACAGACAGAACCAGAACGCACAGGTTATCGCAGAACGTGCGAGCAAGCTTTACGACAAGCTGCGCCTGTTTGTTGATGATATGGAAGGCCTTGGCAGCTCACTTGATAGAGCAAACCAAAGTTATCAAGGGGCGATGAATAAGCTAGTCACAGGGCGAGGCAACGTGATTCGTCAGGCCGAAAGCTTCAAGCAATTGGGTGTTGAAGTGAAGAAACCGATCTCGATTGGTTTGGCCGAAATGGCGCAAAATGAGGCTTTTTCAGAAAATGCCTCCTTAGTAGAAAGACAACCCGCTGAGGATAAAGTAAACTAATCGGCCGCAGCGCCTCTAAACACGGAGCGTGCTGTCGATGAGAACTTACCATGGTAGATAACAGCATTATGGACACAAGCGTGCAGACAAATTCAGCAGTAGAGTCAGAAACCACACACTTTGGTTTCGAAACAGTCGCGAAAGACGAAAAAGTCGCGAAAGTAGCAGAGGTATTTCACTCTGTAGCCGCTAAATACGACATCATGAATGACTTAATGTCGGGTGGTGTTCACCGTTTGTGGAAACGATTCACGATTGATTGCAGTGGCGTTCGCCCTGGTCAGCGTATTCTAGACCTTGGTGGTGGTACTGGTGACCTGACGGCGAAATTCTCGCGCATCGTTGGTGAAAAAGGCCACGTAGTTCTTGCTGATATCAACAATTCAATGCTGAATGTTGGCCGCGATAAGCTGCGTGATAGCGGTATTGTTGGCAACGTACATTACGTACAAGCGAATGCTGAAGAGTTGCCTTTCCCAGACAACTACTTCGATTGCATTACTATCAGCTTCTGTCTGCGTAACGTAACCGATAAAGATAAAGCACTTCGTTCTATGTACCGCGTGCTTAAGCCGGGCGGTCGTCTATTGGTTCTAGAGTTTTCTAAGCCAGTGCTTGAGCCTCTTTCTAAAGTGTACGATGCATACTCATTCCACCTATTGCCAAAAATGGGTGAGTTGATTGCTAACGATGCAGACAGTTACCGCTACCTTGCAGAATCTATCCGCATGCACCCAGACCAAGAAACACTGGAAGGCATGATGCAAGAAGCCGGCTTTGAGAATACGAAATACTACAACCTAACGGGTGGCATTGTTGCGCTGCACCGAGGTTACAAGTTCTAGTTGAACTTGGTAGCAAGCGCTTTGAGCGTGTTAGATCGAAAATAAGAATAAAGATAGAACGGATAGGTTAAGGCTTATCCGTTTTCAAAGGTAAGGACAGTCATGCCATTTGATCCATTGGTAACCGCGGTTATTGAAACCTCTTTGAATACGCTAGTAAACGATGACCTAGCACTGGTTCGTCGTTTGTCTCGTTTAAAAGGGCAGATCATTCAAGTCAATTTGAAAGAGTTGAATAAAACACTTACGTTCGTTTTCAGCCAACAAATTGATGTGTTGTCAGAGTACGAAGGGCAACCTGATTGCTACTTATCTTTGAACCTATCCGTATTGCCAGAACTGCGTGAGCAATCGAATATCACTAAGCTTATCAAGCAAGATAAGTTGATTTTGGAAGGTGATATTCAGTTGGCACAGAAGTTTTCTCAGCTGATGACAGACTGCAAACCTGACTTGGAAGAGTGGTTGTCTCGCGTGACAGGTGATGTGGTGGCTCATACCTTGGTCCAAGGCGTTAAGAATGTTGGTGGCCTTGTGGCTAAGCAAGCGACCAAACATCAAAACCACTTCGCTCAGGTTCTGACTGAAGAGTGGAAGATCGCTCCAGCGCCATTAGAGGTGGCACATTTTTGCGATCAGGTTGACGACGTGAAAAGCTCAGCTGCACGCCTTGAAGCTAAGTTGAACGCTCTGTTGGAGAAAGCATGACCCCAACAGAACTGAAACGTCTTTATCATATTATCAAGGTACAGTTGGAATACGGCCTTGATGAGTTGATGCCGGAACACCAACTGACTAAAGCCCCTTTGTTGGCGCGAAAGTCACTGTTTTGGCTCAAGAACAAGCATCAAGATAAAGAGTTGGGTCATCGCTTGCGCCTTGCGCTGCAAGAACTTGGTCCAGTGTGGATCAAGTTTGGACAGATGATGTCGACACGTCGTGATCTGTTCCCTCCTCATATCGCCGATCAGTTGGCGTTGTTGCAAGACCAAGTTGCGCCGTTTGATGGTCAACTGGCGAAGCAAGATATGGAAAAGGCGTTGGGTGGCAGTTTAGACAACTGGTTTACCGACTTTGATATCGAGCCACTGGCTTCTGCTTCTATCGCTCAGGTGCATACCGCAAAGCTTAAAGAGAGCGGTCGTGAGATTGTTCTGAAGGTAATTCGACCTGATATTCGCCCGGTGATTGACGCAGATCTAAAACTGATGCACCGAATGGCGCGTATAGTCGCTAAGTCGCTTCCTGAAGCACGTCGTTTGAAACCGGTTGAAGTGGTTCACGAGTACGAGAAAACGTTACTTGATGAACTCGACCTGCGCCGTGAGGCGGCCAATGCCATTCAACTGCGACGTAATTTTGAAGGCAGTGAAGAGCTGTATGTTCCAGAGGTTATCCCTGATCTAAGCAGCGAAACCCTGATGGTGTCAGAGCGAATCTATGGTATTCAAGTCTCCGATATTGAGACGCTAGAAGCCAACGGCACCAACATGAAATTGCTCGCGGAACGCGGTGTGACGGTATTCTTCACCCAAGTATTCCGAGATAGCTTTTTCCATGCAGACATGCACCCGGGCAACGTATTTGTTAACCCAGAGAATCCAGATAACCCTCAGTGGATTGGTTTGGATTGTGGCATTGTTGGTACGCTCAATAGCGAAGATAAGCGCTATTTAGCAGAGAACTTGTTGGCTTTCTTCAATCGAGATTACCGTAAAGTTGCTGAGCTACACGTTGATTCGGGGTGGGTGCCACACGACACTAACGTCAATGATTTTGAGTTCGCGATCCGTATGGTGTGTGAGCCCATCTTTGCAAAACCACTTGGCGAGATCTCATTTGGCCATGTGTTGCTAAACTTATTTAATACAGCAAGACGTTTCAACATGGAGGTTCAACCTCAGTTGGTGCTTCTGCAAAAGACCTTGTTGTATGTCGAAGGCCTAGGCCGTCAGCTGTATCCGCAACTTGATTTGTGGGCAACGGCGAAGCCTTTCCTTGAAACCTGGATGATGAATCAGGTGGGGCCGCAAGCTGTGATCAACGCAGTAAAAGAGCGTGCGCCATTCTGGGCAGAAAAACTGCCAGAGCTGCCAGAGCTACTTTATGACAGCTTGCGCCAAGGTAAAGCGATGAACCACAGAATGGATCAGCTTTATCAAGGTTACCGAGATAGTAAGCGTCAGCAAGCAACTGGAAAGTTTTTGTTTGGCGTTGGAGCCACTTTAGTCGTATGCTCCGCAATATTAGTTTCAAGCCCTTATGAGCAGCTATCTATGGGCTGTGGCATCGCAGGTGTCACATTTTGGTTGCTTAGTTGGCGAGCTTACCGTCGTTAGACAGTAGACTCTCTTAATATTTTTATGTGTAGACAGACCCGAGGACAATGACAATGGGTGGTATCAGTATTTGGCAACTTCTAATCATTGCTGTAATTGTAATTTTGCTATTCGGAACAAAGAAACTGCGCGGTATGGGTGGTGACTTAGGTTCAGCGGTTAAAGGCTTCAAAAAAGCGATGAACGATGAAGACAAGCCTGCAGATAAGAAAGATGCAGACTTCGAACCAAAGAATATTGAACAGCAGAAGACAGAAGCTCACGCTGAAACAACTGCTGAAACAAAGAAAGACAAAGAGCAGGCGTAAATCGTGTTTGATATCGGTTTTTGGGAACTGGTATTAATATCTGTCGTTGGGTTAGTGGTTTTAGGGCCTGAGCGTTTGCCCGTGGCGATTCGCAGTATTTCCAAGTTTGTTGGACAAGCGAAAAGCATGGCAAACAGTGTGAAAGATGAACTTTCTCATGAGCTTAAGGTGCAAGAGCTGCAAGAAAACCTACGCAAGGCGGAAAAAATGGGTATGGAAGATTTATCTCCAGACCTTAAAGCGTCAGTCGATGAACTCAAGCAGGCCGCTGCTGAGGTTCAACGTCCGTATGCTAAGCCTGAGTCTGATAAGCCAAGTGAGACTAAACCTAGTGTCATGGAAACTGTGGAATCTGAAACCATTCAGGTCAACAGTGAAGCTTCAGCACCGTCAGATAAGAAAGCCGAATAGTCTCGCAAGGAGGAGTCGCCGGATACTTGATTCGCTAGATGTTTAAATAGATATCTATTCAAGTAAATAACTATTCAAGTGGATACCAATTCAACTGGATAGATACACGCGCGGCTCCTTTTCGATCTTCCTGTTTAAGAGGTTTGACATGTCTTCGACTGAGCAGACACAGCCTTTAATTAGCCACCTTCTAGAACTACGTAATCGCCTACTACGTGCGATTGTCGCGGTGCTAGTGATATTTGTCGGGCTAATTTATTTTGCTAATGATATTTATGAATTCGTATCAGCACCTTTGGTAGATCGTCTACCGGAAGGGGCGACGATGATCGCAACCGATGTTGCATCGCCATTTTTCACACCGCTGAAATTAACCTTGATCGCGTCTATATTCCTCGCGGTTCCGTTTATTTTGTATCAGGTGTGGGCTTTTGTTGCTCCGGGTTTATACAAGCATGAAAAACGCTTGATTATGCCGCTATTGGCTTCAAGTTCATTGCTGTTTTACTGTGGTGTGGCGTTCGCTTACTTTATTGTATTCCCGTTGGTATTTGGCTTTTTTACGGCCATATCATTAGGGGGAGTAGAGTTCGCAACCGACATCTCAAGCTATCTTGATTTTGTACTCGCGCTGTTCTTTGCTTTTGGTATTGCCTTTGAAGTGCCTGTTGCGATTATCTTGTTGTGTTGGACGGGGGCAACAACGCCTCAATCTCTGTCTGAAAAGCGTCCTTACATTGTGGTGGGTGCTTTCATCATCGGTATGATGCTGACACCACCAGATATGATCTCGCAAACACTGTTGGCGATTCCAATGTGTATTCTGTTTGAGATTGGTCTGTTTTTCGCACGCTTTTATACGCGTAAGCCAGATGCGGATGAAGAGGAAGAAGCTGAATCTTGATTCGGAATGCTTCAGTAAAAATCACATAATAAAAAAGCGGCCTAGGGCCGCTTTTTTATTATGTCTGTTTATCGAATCTTTAACTGATAGCCACAGTTCTGACATATATAGAGCTCTTTGATGCCCAAAATTTTATGCCATAGGGTTCGATGTTGACGTTGTAAGTGTTGTGAATGGTCACACATAATCAACTACCTCTATATGCAGGTGGTTGATACTATACATGTCACTTAGCTTTCTCAAATAAATTCAGGAAAAATCCGTAATAATTACTTATTAATAGATTTGTCATAAATTAAACAATGCCTTAGCATTTTTGGTGGTTATGTTTTCGACTTCTTCAAGGGTAATTCCGCGTAATTCGGCGATGCGTTTTGCTACTAATTCTGTGTAGGCTGGTTCATTGCGTTTACCGCGATTCGGTGTTGGTGCCAAGTATGGGCAATCTGTCTCTAGAATGACGTAATCCATATCGAGATGTGGAATCACCTTGTCCATCCCAGAGTTCTTAAAGGTCGAAACGCCGCCTAAACCTAAATGAAAGCCTAGCTCGTTGATCGCTTGAGCTTCCTCTAAGCTGCTACCAAAGCAGTGGAATACCCCGCGTAAGCTGCCATCTTGTTCTTTACGAAGTAGGGCAAGTGTCTCTTCAATGGAATCACGAGTGTGGATCACCACAGGTAGATCAAGCTCTTTTGCCAACTGCAGTTGAGTCACAAACGCCATCTCTTGTTCAGCCTTGAAGGTTTTATCCCAGTACAAGTCGATACCAATCTCACCCACGGCGATAAAGTCATGCTTATCAAACCAAGCTCGAATGGTTTTGAGGGTTTGCTCGATATTCGCATCCACATAACAAGGGTGTAAGCCCATCATTGAACGGCACACATCAGGAAACTGCGCTTCCGTCGCTAACATTGGCTCGATAGATTCTAAATCGATGTTCGGCAATAGAATGGTATCAATCCCTTGAGCCAGTGCGCGCTGCACGACTTGTTCGCGGTCTTCATCGAATTCACTAGCGTAAATATGAGCATGGGTGTCGATCATTGTTTTGTCCTGAAAGCGGTCTTTACTGAGTTGTCATGAGTATACGGCAGTGTGAGGAGAAGGTCATTTTTTGCCATTTATCCCTATTTTTGAGTGGGTTTCATATTTTACTGCTAGCGTCCTGAGCCATCAGTGATATGCTTTTGCCTGTATTTAGCACTTTTCATATCTAAGCATTTCGGTGCTTAGACTAGGCAAGGAGAATCTAGTGTCTGTTTCAATTCAAGGTCAATTCCCAGGTCGCCGTATGCGCCGTATGCGTAAGCACGACTTTAGCCGTCGCCTAATGGCAGAAAATCAATTGTCTGTGGATGATCTAATCTACCCAATGTTTATCCTGATGGGTAAAGACCGCCGCGAGCCTGTCGAGTCAATGCCAGGTGTTGAACGCTTGTCGATCGATTACATGCTCGAGGAAGCAGATTACCTCTCAAAACTGGGTGTTCCTGCGATTGCTCTATTTCCAGTCGTGAACCAAGACGCTAAAAGTTTATGCGCAGCTGAAGCTCATAACTCAGAAGGTTTGGTGCAGCGCGCTGTACGTTTACTAAAAGAGCATGTGCCAAACATTGGCGTTATTACTGACGTAGCACTAGACCCGTTCACCACTCACGGCCAAGACGGCATCATCGATGAAGATGGTTACGTGATGAATGACGAGACGACTGAAGTGTTGATCAAGCAAGCATTATCACACGCTGAAGCAGGTGCGGATGTGGTTGCACCGTCAGATATGATGGATGGTCGCATTGGTAAGATCCGTGAAGCGTTAGAAGAAGCAGGTCATATTCATACTCAAATTATGGCGTACTCCGCGAAATACGCATCGTGCTACTACGGTCCATTCCGCGACGCAGTCGGCAGTGCTTCGAACCTGAAAGGTGGTAACAAGAAGAACTACCAGATGGATCCTGCGAACAGCGATGAAGCGATTCACGAAGTCGCGATGGATCTTAATGAAGGTGCGGACATGGTGATGGTTAAGCCTGGCATGCCTTACCTAGACATCGTGCGTCGTGTGAAGTATGAACTCCAAGCGCCGACATTTGCATACCAAGTGTCTGGTGAGTATGCGATGCACAAAGCAGCGATTCAAAACGGTTGGCTAAAAGAGCGTGAAACCGTCATGGAATCACTGCTGTGCTTTAAGCGCGCTGGTGCTGATGGCATTCTTACTTACTTCGCTAAAGATGTGGCTGAGTGGCTTGCAGAAGACAACGCACAAGCCGCAGAGCACTTAAAAGAAAAGTAATCGTGTAAGGTTCACTTAAGTGATCAGTAAAGGGTTGGCCATTGTGTCAGCCCTTTCGTTTATAAGGATGAATAAGATGTCAGTTGTCGTACGTGAAGGTTCTTTAGAAGAAGTGGTGTCTGTGGTCGAGCAAATCTCTGAGTTCGCTAAAAAAGAGAGTGTCGCTTCTCTTTCAGAGCGGCTAGCAGGGAAAAAGAATCTTATCTTAGTGGCTGAAGAAGCAGATGTGCTGCTCGGTTTTAAGATCGGCTATGAATTGGATCAAGATACTTTTTACAGCTGGTTTGGTGGCGTGTCACCGCTCGCGAGGAACAAAGGCGTTGCACAGGCGCAATTAGACGCTCAGGAACAGTGGGCGAAAGAGCAGGGCTACAGACAGTTAAAGGTTAAGTCTCGTAACCAGTTCCCTGCAATGTTGCGCCTGTTATTGAGAAACGGTTACCTAATCGAAAAATTTGAAGAAAAAGAAGACATTAATGACCATAGAATCCATTTTTTGAAGCAAATCTAAGCAATGCTGTTAACGGTTTATAAATTAAATGAGATTTATTATCATTTAAGTGTTGACTATTAAATGAGAATCATTATTATTAACTTCGTCTTAGGGAATGAGGAAATGTTCACAAGGATGTTAAGTACTCAAGTATCTACTTGGTTACCCAACAGAATTCTCGCGAACTTGTACTAAGTTCTTTTTGACACGACATTGCTCACATTGCTTCCAGTGTAATTTATAGCTTTTAGGTAAAGCTGTGGTATTCAATTTGAATGGCTTTACCGGTTTTTGCTAGGCGACATCTTCGGGTGTCGCTTTTTTTATACCTACCATTTCAACAAGATGCATATTTAGTGGCACGTATTTTTATGAATAAAACGCCATCAACATTCTTTTCCACAACGCAAGATCGAGAAAAGATCGTTGATCATCTGTTCGATCTGTAAAAATATTCTTTATTTTCAGTTGTTTATTGGTGTTTTTTGAGCTGTTCACCGTAGTTCTCAACAGGGTGGATAAATAATATAAACAGAGTTATCCACAGAACGCTTGCGTCTAAGAACAAAAAATAACAACAAATCGATTATAACGAACACAACCGAGTGAACGGATACAGATCGACAACGTGGAATCCAACCAACAGACGTGGCATTCTTAACAGATAATTTCTGTACTTACTGGATACACAAACATTATGGCTCGTATTCCTGATAATCCATTGATTCTGATCGATGGCTCTTCTTACCTATATCGCGCGTTCCATGCTTACCCTGGCACAATGAGCAATGGTGATATCCCAACTAACGCTGTTTACGGTGTAGTTAACATGCTGCGCAGCATGATGCGTCAATTTGCTTCTGATCGTATTGCGGTAATTTTTGATGCGAAAGGAAAGACGTTCCGTGATGACATGTACCCAGAGTACAAGGCAAATCGCCCACCTATGCCTGATGATCTTCGTTGCCAGATTGAGCCTTTGCACAATGTGATTCGTGCAATGGGTTTGCCACTTATCTCTATTCCCGGCGTTGAAGCGGATGACGTGATCGGTACGCTTGCTTCTCAAGCTTCTGCGATGGGTATGCCTGTGCTTATTAGTACTGGCGATAAAGATATGGCGCAGCTTGTCGATGACAACGTTACTCTGATCAATACCATGACCAACGTGGTAATGGATCGTGAAGGCGTGATTGAGAAGTTTGGCATTCCACCAGAGCTGATCATCGACTACCTTGCGCTGATGGGCGATAAAGTCGATAACATCCCAGGTGTTCCGGGTGTCGGTGACAAGACAGCGACAGCTTTGCTGCAAGGCATTGGTAGCATCGAAAAGCTGTATCAAAACCTGGATGATATTGCCGCTCTTGGCTTCCGTGGTTCAAAAACCATGGCTAAGAAGCTGATTGATAATAAAGAGAACGCTGAGATGTCTTACGAGCTTGCAACAATCAAACTGGATGTTGAGCTTGAAGAGACGCCTGAGTCATTAGTAAAAGCACAACCAAACACGGATGAGCTGATTAAGCTATACGGTCAACTGGTCTTCAAATCTTGGCTAAACGAGCTACTTGAAGGTGGCAGTGGTGTGGTTGAGGCGGATGAAAAGTCGGGCGCAGTGCGCAGCAATACGGCATCAACCACTTCTACCGTAGAAATGAACACCTCTGCCGTGACGATTGATCGCAGCAACTACGAAACCATCCTCGATGAAGCGTCATTCAATGCTTGGCTAGAAAAATTGAAAGCGGCTGAAGTGTTTGCTTTCGATACTGAAACGGATAGCTTGGACTACATGGTGGCGAACCTCGTTGGCCTGTCATTCGCGACTGAAGAAGGCGTTGCCGCTTACGTACCGGTTGCCCATGATTACCTAGATGCACCTCAGCAGCTGGATCGCGATTGGGTACTTGAACAGCTTAAGCCGATTCTTGAAGATGACGCACAAGCGAAAGTCGGTCAGAACCTGAAGTACGATATGAGTGTGCTCGCGCGCTACGGTATCGAGATGAAAGGCATCAAGCACGACACCATGTTGGCGTCTTACGTTTTCAATAGTGTAGGTGGCAAGCATGATATGGACAGCCTAGCGCTGCGTTTCCTACAGCACAGCTGCATCTCATTTGAGCAAATCGCAGGTAAAGGTAAGAAGCAGCTTACTTTCAACCAGATTGAGCTGGGTGAAGCGTCTCCATACGCTGCAGAAGATGCGGACGTCACGCTACGTCTTCATAACCGTTTAATGGAAAACATCGAGCAAGACGAAAAGCTAAAAGCGATTTATGAAGAGATCGAAGTACCACTGATTCCAGTGATGTCTCGTATTGAACGCACAGGTGTATTCATCGACGACATGCTGCTAGGCGCTCAATCGCAAGAGATTGCGGTTCGTCTTGATGAGCTAGAGCAGAAAGCTTACGAGATTGCAGAGCAAGAGTTCAACATGAACTCGCCAAAACAGCTGCAAGCGATCCTGTTTGAGAAAATGGGTCTGCCTGTTATCAAGAAAACGCCATCAGGTGCACCTTCAACCAACGAAGAAGTGCTGCAAGAGTTGGCTCTTGATTACCCGCTACCTAAGCTGATCATTGAGTATCGTGGCCTTGCGAAACTAAAGTCGACCTACACAGATAAACTACCGAAGATGATCAACGCTGAAACGGGTCGTGTTCATACGTCTTATCACCAAGCGGTGACAGCAACGGGTCGATTGTCTTCAACAGATCCAAACCTGCAGAATATCCCAATTCGTAATGAAGAAGGCCGTCGTATCCGCCAAGCATTCGTTGCACAACATGGTTGGAAGATTCTAGCGGTCGATTACTCTCAAATTGAATTGCGTATCATGGCGCACCTTTCGGGTGATAAAGCGCTTCTGGAAGCATTCCAACAAGGCAAAGATATCCACGCAGCAACTGCGGCTGAGATCATTGGTGTTGATATTGAGAGTGTGACCACTGAACAACGTCGTCGTGCTAAAGCCGTTAACTTCGGTCTTATCTACGGTATGAGTGCCTTTGGCTTGGCTAAGCAACTGGGTATTCCTCGTGGCGAAGCACAGCACTACATGGACACTTACTTCGAGCGTTACCCTGGCGTAATGCAGTATATGGAAGACACGCGCAGTGCTGCTTCAGAGCAAGGCTTCGTTGAAACCATTTACGGTCGTCGACTGCACCTTCCTGAGATTCAATCTCGTAATGGCATGCGTCGTAAAGCTGCTGAACGCGCGGCGATCAATGCGCCAATGCAAGGCACAGCAGCGGACATCATTAAGAAAGCGATGTTGTTGGTGGATGAGTGGATTCAAGCGGAAGGCGATGGTCGTGTAAAACTGCTTATGCAGGTACACGATGAATTGGTGTTTGAAGTGGAAGAGTCATCTTTAGCCGAAATTGAAAGTAAAGTACAAGAATTGATGGAATCCGCTGCAGAGCTAGAAGTGCCGCTTGTCGCGGAAGCTGGCCACGGTGACAACTGGGATCAAGCCCACTAATCAGTTTTTGACCTTAATAAGCAAATTAGTATGAGCCAGTGCACAAACACTGGCTTTTTTTTGTCTCAAATAAAGTTAAGTCGTAATAAGAATTTAGGTGTTTTAATAAAACATTCATGAAAAAAAACTACAAAAATTGTTTTCATTTCTGAGCAATTGTTGTACATTAAATCTTGTAGGGTACAGAGGTAAGATGTTCTATCTTTCAGACCTTTTGTTTCACGTTATTGGATTAGGCTGATTCAGCCGCCCCAGTCAGTATTTGACTGGGGCGTTTTTTCTTATGCGAAAGAAAAATATTTCCAACCTACCATTCCCCCGTAAAACCTCTCATTTTTAGTGCCTTTATTACACTTTCTCAAGCACAGTGATAAGCCCCTGATTTGCCTTAGATCTGGAATTCGATCAGCTTTTGGTAATTTAAATCCGTCTCTAAGTCGATTGTTTTATCACTTGAAATAACTTTTATTTTACAAGTTATCGATAAAGGATTGATGGATCACGCCTTATTTATCAGTGTATTGAGTCGGTGAATGCTCAATGTAATCCATGATTTTCTGTTGTTTCTCGGTGCTGTATTTCAGTGCTTCGGCGGTGATCTGGATGGATTGTGCCATCGAAGAGATATTGTTGGTCGCTTTTACCAAGGTTTGCTGCATGGGTTTCAGGATAAGCAGATAGATAGCGGTCAAAGCGATAATAATGACGGCGATAACGGCCGCCAGCGCAATGATGATCTTGGTCTGAATGTCATCCAACAGCATTTGACTGGTTTGTTTAAAGGCGAGTCGAGATTGGTCTAAGGCTTGTGGCAGTTGATTGAGTGATGTCTTGGTGGAGCTCGCAAGCTTATTGATACTTTCAACGGTTTGATTGAGGGCTTGTTGCTGGTCGTCGCTTAGGTTGGGGTTGTTGACTATCGCTTGCAAAGATTGCGATATCACCTCAAGAGACTCACTCGCGTCTTGGGCGTACTTTTCCATGCCATCGAGGTCTAAGGTCATATCGACATTGATCAGTGGGGCTTGTTCTTGTTCTTGTTCTGCTTCAGAGGCAAACCCTGTCAGTGAGACCAACATAAGTGCAATGATGGCCAATGGTGTTTTCCACATGAGTATTCCTTTCTCATTGTTCTGATTATTTAGATGTGTCTTTTAGTATGGTTCACTTCTATTGGTTTTAGTGGCTAAATCCGATTTTTAACACTAAAAACTTAGGCTTAACTCACTCATTTTTGGGCAAAAAAATACCCCACCTATATAAGGAGGGGCATTGATAAGGCTAAATCACGTGTTGTAAGTGCTCTAACCTATAGCGATAAGTAGAGGAACTACTCTGAGTCGTTGTGCTCTTCGTCTGCTAACTCATCAATGATTTGATCAGCAAGCGCAGGCGCAAACCACTCATCCATCTTGGCACGCAGTTGGTCAACGCCGATGCCCTTCATTGAAGAGAAGACATCAACCGCAACATCACCACCGAAAGATTTTGCATCGTTACGGATTTTCAGTAGCTGTGCTTTACGCGCACCACTTTTCAGTTTGTCTGCTTTTGTTAACAAAACCTGTACTGGGATGCGGCTATCGATAGCCCAGTAGATCATTTGTTGGTCAAGGTCTTTCATTGGGTGACGGATATCCATCAATACCACTAAACCTTTCAGGCTTTCACGTCGTTGTAGGTATTCACCTAGCGACTTCTGCCATTTTTTCTTCATCTCAAGTGGTACTTGAGCAAAGCCATATCCAGGTAAATCGACGATATGACAACCGTCCGTTACCTTAAATAGGTTGATTAGCTGAGTTCGACCGGGTGTTTTACTGGTTTTCGCCAAGCTTTTTTGGTTTGTAACGCGATTTAGCGCGCTAGATTTACCAGCATTGGAGCGTCCTGCAAACGCAATTTCGATCCCTTCGTCTTCTGGTAAATGACGAATATCAGGTGCACTGGTAATGAAATGCGTGTTTTGATAATGAATTTTTACGCTCACTGTTAACTCCATCTCGACTTTGTGTAGTCGATTGATTACTTTTTTGTGAATTTGTGTAAAATAACCGTGCTCGGCATAAGGTCGCCTATTGTACCATGAGTGGCAACATAGAGTGGTACTGGAAGCTTGATAATTATAATGGAATGTCATGAAGAAATTAGCGCTAATTTTGAGTCTTTTAGCCAGCTGCTCAGTATGGGCTCAAGGTAGTATTGAAGCTGGTAAAGCCAAATCACAAACATGTGTTGCCTGCCACGGTGCTGACGGCAACAGCCTGATCACTCAGTACCCTAAGCTGGCTGGTCAACATGAGAAGTATCTAGAGAAGCAGTTAAAAGAGCTTAAGCTAGGTATGACAAGTGGTGGTAAGCAAGGTCGTTACGAACCTGTAATGGGTGCAATGGCGATGCCTTTATCTGAAGAAGATATGGCTGACCTAGCGGCATACTACGCCTCTTTACCTATCTCTAGTAACTCAACTCCTGAAAATGTTGTGGATGAAGGTAAAGTTCTTTACACCGCTGGTAACGCAGAACGTGGCGTAACGGCGTGTATTGCTTGTCACGGTCCTCGTGGTAACGGTACTGAACTTTCTGGTTTCCCTAAAATTTCTGGCCAGCACGCAGATTACATCAAGGCTCAACTTGAGAAATTCCGCGATGGTGACCGTAATAACGACATGAATGCGATGATGCGTGATGTAGCTAAAAAGTTAACAGACGCAGATATTGATACCTTATCGAAGTACGTTGGTGGTTTACACTAATTTGTCGGTTTCTTGCTCTTAGCCAGAGTAAAGGAATGTACGTTCGAGCGAGATTGAAGAGACGCCCCGATCAGTAATGGTCGGGGCGTTTTCTTTTGTATTGGTTTTATTAATGCGTTTTGTGTTTATGTCTGATTTATCAATGTGTGATCGATTTGTGTACAAAAGTGTGAAGTCGCACTCTTGTAGTCTTTTTGTAACACGGTAAAGTAACCGCCATCAGCTAGGAGCTGACTTAGATATGGATGATCATCTAGTCTAACGGTATAGACAGAAATGGATCAGGCTAGGACAGCCCAGCAACAAGGTGTTAGAAAAGGATAGCCAAAACTCATCAGGACGATGAACAACAAACAAATTTGGCATGGAAAGCACCAATAACAAATGGAGATTTGTGTACCAAGTTGAGTATGCAAATTTTGGCCGATATAGGCAGATTTAGAGAGCGATAGGTTTTCCTATCGCTTTTTTTATTGATTTGATGAAAAAACACCCAATACCTCTCCACTATAAACTCAGTTTCTGGTATGTTTCGCATCCCTGTTTAAGGATGTGCTATGTATACTTGTCCCTTATGCCATCACCAAGGCGTGAATCACTATTTTGAAGACAAACGCAGAGCCTATCTGCAGTGTCAGCAATGTGAACTGGTATTTGTTAAACCTGAACAAAGGTTAGAAGCAAAAGAAGAAAAAGCACACTATGATCTCCATGAGAACGATCCTAGTGATGCAGGCTATCGCCGCTTTTTATCTCGCATCGCGGATCCACTAACAGACAAAATTTCATCTAACTCACACGGGTTGGATTTTGGTTGTGGCCCAGGCCCTACGCTATCTATTATGTTAGAAGAAGCCGGACACACCATGGAGTTGTACGATATCTATTACCACCCAGAACCCTCTGTGTTGGAAAAAACGTATGACTTTATGACTGCCACGGAGGTGATAGAGCATCTTTATCACCCAGACAAAGTGTGGCAGCAATGGTTGAATTTAGTTAAACCCAAGGGCTGGATTGGTCTTATGACTAAACTAGTAATAGACGTAGACGCGTTTGCTGGTTGGCACTACAAGAATGACCCGACACATGTCGTCTTCTTTAGTCGTCAAACATTCCAGTTTTTGGCAGAGCGGGATAAGCTCGAACTAGAATTTTTTGGAAATGATGTAATTTTACTGAGGAAAGTGCAGTAATGGGTCGTAGTAAGAAATCAAGAAAGCCGGGAGCACTTGGCGCTCCGGAGCCTATGGTTACTCGTAACCGTAGTGAATCTGATGTTGAAGGTCGTGAACGTAAGCGTGTTAAAAAGCGTAAAGGCCTTAAGTCTGGCAGCCGTCACTCAGATGGTAGCGAAGCAAAACAGCGTAAAGCTGCACAAGCTCGTGATCCACGTTTAGGCAGCAAGAAAAAAATTCCGCTGATCGTTGAACCAGCGAAGAAGCCGACTAAACAAGAGCGCAAGCTATCTAACGAACAAGAGTTAGAGATGCTTGAGAATGACGCTCAACTGAACACACTCCTAGATCGTATCGAAAATGGTGAAAACCTAGGTGCTGGTCTACAGAAGTTTGTTGATGAGAAACTTGATCGTATCGAACACCTAATGGGACGCTTAGGTCTACTAGAGCCAGAAGACGATGAAGAAGAGATCTTCGAAGAAGCACCGGTTGCCTCTAAGAAGAAAGCGAGCTCTGACGAAGACTTGTTATCTCAATTCGAAGATTTCGATTTAGACAGCTTTAAAGGTTAATAGCCAGTGAACGTAACCTTATTAGCAATTGCTGGTGGAATTATCATTCTCGGCTTGGGCTCTTACGCAGGTTACCTTCTACTTCAAGTGAAGAAGCAGACGGAGTTGCAAAAGCAGCATCAAGCACTAGCCATTGAAAAACGCAACGCGACGATTTACGAAAACGTAAATACTTTGTGCTTAGCGGGCATTCAAGGGCAATGTGACTTACCTGAGATCAGTATCCGAGTGTGTATCATTATGGATAATGTTCAGGGTGATGAGCGTGTCGATTTTGATTCTGAGTATCCTGCTCTTTCTGGGCTGTACCATATCGTAAAAGATATGGCTCGCGGAGAGGCAAGACAGGAACTGACGAAGAAAGAGCGCATGCAGCAGAATCTCACGCGCCATAAGGCAGAGACTCGCTTGAATGATGCGGTCATTGAAGATCTGAAAAGGTTGCAAGAGAAGGTTAAACCTCTCAACAACCAAATCAACATTCAGATGATCTAGTCGCTAAGACTATTTAAAATAGAGGCTTGTTTAATACAGGGTGTTCTTGAGACACCTTATCTTTATAGATAGTGTTAAATGAGCCTTCTTACCTTTTGCGTCTCGTTAATCCCGACGCTTTGTTAGTGATCAAGCTAGCAGTTCTGAGTTTTTGTCTGAAAAATTGATTTTGTCTTGGAACGACCTTACTGGTCGTGTGGCAAAATAACCCGTCTATATTTTAATGTATGTAAAATGATTTGAGAGACCTTAGGTTCTCGCGGATCTAAATTGGAATTACCGCTATGTCGAGCAAGCCAGTAACAACGAATCAGCAAATCGTTTGGGATCAAGAGATCTTAAACAAGTACAACTATTCGGGACCTCGTTACACTTCATATCCAACAGCGTTGGAGTTTCATGAAGCGTTTACCGTCGCTGATTACGACATGGCGTGTACTCAGTACCCTGAGCGTCCACTCTCTCTTTACGTGCATATCCCGTTCTGTCATAAGCTTTGTTACTACTGTGGTTGTAATAAAGTCATTACTCGTCACTCGCATAAAGCGGATGAGTACCTTGATGTGATTGAACATGAAATCCGCCAGCGCGCCTCTTTGTTGAATGGCCGTGAAGTGACGCAATTGCACTTCGGTGGTGGTACGCCAACGTTCTTGACCAAAACACAAATTACTCGCTTGATGATGATTCTGCGTGAGGAATTTAATTTCACTGCTGACGCTGAAATCAGTATTGAAGTTGACCCGCGTGAGATTGAGCTAGACGTACTTGACCACCTGCGTAACGAAGGCTTCAACCGCCTGAGCATTGGTGTGCAAGACTTCAATAAAGAAGTGCAGAAACTGGTTAACCGTGAGCAAGATGAAGAGTTCATCATTGCGATGGTTAAACGTGCGAAAGAGCTAGGCTTCCGTTCAACCAACCTTGATTTGATCTACGGCCTACCAAAGCAGACTCAAGCTTTGTTCGCTGAAACATTGAAGCAAGTGTTAGAAATGAAGCCGGGCCGTTTATCGGTATTTAACTACGCACACATGCCTCAGCTGTTTGCGGCGCAGCGTAAGATTAAAGACGAAGATCTACCTGAAGCGAAAGAGAAAATGGCTATCTTGCAAGATACCATCGAGACGCTAACGGGAGCGGGTTACCAGTTCATTGGTATGGATCACTTCGCACTACCTGAAGATGAGCTAGCCGTAGCACAACGTGAAGGTATTCTGCATCGTAACTTCCAAGGCTACACCACCCAAGGTGAAGCTGACTTAATTGGTTTCGGTGTTTCTGCGATTTCTATGGTTGGTGATGCTTACGCACAAAATCAGAAAGAGCTGAAGAAGTACTACGCTCAGGTGAATGACCTGCGTCATGCACTTTGGAAAGGTGTTGCTCTAGACAGTGACGACCTTCTACGTCGTGAAGTGATCAAGCAGCTGATTTGTAACTTCAAGCTTGATAAAACAATGATCGAATCTGAGTTCTCGGTTAACTTTAATCGCTACTTCAAAGAAGATTTAGAGCTTCTACAAACTTTTATCAACGATGAGTTGGTTGAAGTCGATGATAAAGAAATCCGCGTGACTTTGCGTGGCCGCTTGCTGATCCGTAACATCTGTATGTGTTTTGATAAATACCTACGTGCCAAGGCTCGCCAACAGCAATTCTCTCGCGTTATCTAATCGCTCGATAGAGAATAGAACAATAAAAAATGCCAGCATCATGCTGGCATTTTTGTATCTGACTCATTCGATTTCTGCCTGGTTTAGGTGAGACTCTCAGTGGTATTTTGTTTGACCTTGGCACTTTGCTTGGAGTTGATGAGGTCGGTAGGCCATTGGTCAAACGGAACTGGGCGACTGTATAAGAAGCCTTGAGCAAGCGGGCACTGCAGCTGCTTGAGAAGTTCAGCCTGTTGCTGTGTTTCAACGCCCTCTGCCACCAAGCTTACTTTGAAGCCCTTAGTGATGTTAACGATGGCCGCGACGATGGAGCTATCTAGGTTCTCTTTATCAAGTTTGCTGACAAAGCTGCGATCGATCTTTAAGCAATCAAATGGCAGTTTGTGTAAATAAGCCAGTGACGAATAGCCGGTACCAAAGTCATCAATCGCAATTGATATCCCTAGTGCTTTTAGAGTCAGCATGTTATCGATGATGGTCGGGTCGTTGTCGACGATGCGTGATTCGGTGATCTCTAGTGTCAGGTTGCTTGCTGGCAGATTTGTGTCTCGCAACGTGCCTTTTACTTGTTCCACAAAGCCACTTTCGCTTAGCTGAACGACCGACAGGTTGACGTGAATCGAGAAGTCCTTGCTCCATTTTCCTGACTCAATCGCGATGGCTGTATCTCGACACGACTTATGTAGAATTTGTTTTCCGATATCGTCAATGAGCCCGCTCTCTTCCGCGAGAGGAATGAACTCGAGTGGCGAGATCACCCCTTCATCCGTTATCCAGCGAGCTAAAGCTTCTGCTCCTATGGTCGAGCCAGATTCCAGATCAATAATAGGCTGATAAAACGGTTCGAACTGTTGAAGCTCAATCGCTCGGTTCATCCGCGCTAACATCTTGGTGCGATGTCTCGATGCTTTGCCCATTTCAAGGCTATAAATACAGACACTGGTTTTGTCTTGTTTCGCATTGCTCAATGCAATGCTGCTGCTGCGTAGCAGGAGTGTAATGTCGTGAAGATTCGAGACATTCACTATCCCCATCGATACCTTAATCACCACGCTTTCCGATTCCATTGAAAATGGGGAAGCGAAGGTTTGAAGTAAGCGGTTAGTCAGCAGCTGAACATCATCGCTTTGCGTTACGTTTGGCGCGTAGATGGCAAACTCATCACCACCAGTGCGAGCTAGTAGGTATTCGGATGGCAGTGTGCCTCTTAAACGAGCGGCCGCAATGATAAGTAGCTGGTCGCCATTGTAATGACCTAGGCTGTCATTGATGTCTCGGAAGCGATCAATACCAATCAAATACAGTGTGCCTTTTTCGTTGTCGGGGTGTTTCTTGGCAGCGTCAATAAAGCCTTCACGGCTGTATAGCTTGGTTAATGAGTCATAGGTAAGTTGAGACTGTAATGCATGAAACGAAGCCTTTAAGTTGTTGGTCATTTCATTGAATGACTCGACCAACATGCTGGTTTCATATATATGCCCTGTTTTTGGCATGCTCGCGTCCCAATCGCCCTTAGCAAGGCGTTTTGCCGCATCCGCTGTCGAGGTGATGGGTTGGGTTGCGCGATTAAAGGCAATTAATCCTGCAATGACCCCAATGCAGCTCAGTGCTAGCCCAAGCAACCAACTGTTTCTTTGATTTTCTGGCAATTCACCGAGCAGATTGCTTTCAGGGATCGACACCCCAATAAACCACGTGAGCCCGTGCTCATCTTCGTATGGGGTGATTTGGTTGAAGTAGCGTTCGTTGTCTAGGCTAAAACTAAAGCGCTGCTCGCCCAAATTCTCGATTAGGTGGAATTGCTCTACGTAGCTAGCACTCTCACGTATGACTGGATTAGCACTCTCTGTTGCTAGTTTGCGTTGCCCTTTGTTGGTTTGTCCTGTGCCCCATGAAACGACACTGCCTCCGCCTGAGTGCGCGACCAAGCGTTGCTGCTTATCGATGATGTAAACAGAGGCATCCGTTCTATCTTTGAGCTTTCTGAGAAACGCATTGAAGGTATTGATTTTGATGTCGCTGACTACGACGGCTTTGAATTCATTATCATCATAGATAGGCGCTAGAGCAGATAAGGTGATTTCTTGACGTTCGTCAGCATTGGCATAAATTGGTGACCATAACGGTTTTTTCTGTGTCGCAATGGGTGTGTACCAAGGACGGATTCTAGGATCGTAACCTGAAATCACCGATCGAATGTCTTCACTAATTTTGCTGCCACGGTAAATGACCAGCTGATCATTGGTGCGTTCGTCTTGCACCATCAAGGTGTAGCCTTTGTTGGCTTCTTTGCGGAAACCGACGTAGTTACCATCTTCAGAACCAAAGCCGATCGCATCGAGTTGAGGTACAGCAGTGTAATGGTCTGAAAACGTATAAAAAATATAGTCTTGGACCTTACTAAGATTGCCTGCTTGATAAAGATGGTGGTAGCCGATGTTATGGCTGAGCGAGAGGTTGGCGTGAAATGGCTTTTCTAAAAAATTAGACAGGCTTTGATGAACATTGTCAGTCAGTGACGTCAGCTGGCGTGCACTAACATCACTCACCATCTCTTTGTAGCTTAGCTTTTGAGTGAAAACCATTACACCCATAGTGAACAGAAAAATCATCACGAATGGCAGAACCACTGCGGTTCTCAAAGTAATTTGTGTTTTCAAAGACATCTTTAGCTACAACTTTGGTGAATAGTGTACTGTAATTGTACCGACACTATTCAAACCAAGCGACACTTTTTTGGTTAAAAAGTAGCTGCATCGAGAATCATATAAGGTCTAGTACAGTTCTTTGAGTTTACGAGTTAGGGTGTTTCTTCCCCATCCCAAAACCTTAGCTGCATCCTGTTTATGACCATTAGTGTGGTGGAGTGCAGCTTCTAGCAGTATACGTTCAAATTCTGGCAGAGCATAAGTTAGCAGCTCTTTTTCTCCTGAATCAAGCGCACACTTTGCCCAATTAGCGAGCAGTTGCTGCCAGTTATCCCCAGAACCTGAAGTGGTCACGACTTTTTCTTCCAACAATTCCGGTGGTAGATCGGAAGGCAGTATCTCGCTGCCGCTAGCCATCACCGTTAACCAACGACAAATATTCTCAAGCTGACGTACGTTACCAGGCCAATTGAGCTGGTTGAGCTTCAAAATGGTCTCAGGATGCAGTGTCTTCACTTCAACACCGAGCTCTTCGGCGGCGGATGCTAGGAAGTGATGAGTCAGCTTTTCAATGTCTTGTTTACGTTCACGAAGTGCCGGGATATGGATTCGGATAACGTTGAGTCGGTGAAAAAGGTCTTCACGGAAGTCGCCTTCATGTACCAAGCGCTCAAGATCTTGGTGGGTTGCAGCAACGATACGAACGTCAACCTTAACCGCAGAGTGTCCACCCACACGATAGAACTGACCATCAGAAAGTACACGCAACAAGCGAGTTTGGATATCGAGTGGCATGTCACCGATCTCATCCAGAAATAGGGTGCCGCCGTTGGCTTGTTCAAAGCGTCCTTGGCGAACGCTGTTAGCACCGGTAAAGGCACCTTTTTCGTGGCCAAACAGTTCAGACTCGATCAGATCTTTGGGGATTGCTGCCATGTTCAAGGCAATGAAGGGCTTCTTAGCTCTTGGGCTGTGACGATGCAGAGCGTGAGCGACCAATTCTTTACCGGTACCCGATTCACCATTGATCAGCACGGATATGGATGAGCGAGACAAACGGCCAATCGCTCGGAAAACCTCCTGCATTGCCGGTGCTTCACCGATGATTTCTGGCGCGTTGGTGTCTTCAGCGACCTCACTGGCTTGTTCGCGTTTCTGCTCTTGGCTGTGCGCGATCGCTCGTTCGACTAGAGTCAGTGTTTCATCAATATCGAACGGCTTTGGAAGATATTCAAAGGCGCCTTTTTGATAAGCATTCACCGCCGCATCAAGGTCTGAGTGCGCGGTCATAATGATCACGGGCAGGTCGGGAGAGCGTTGATGAACCTGATGCAACAGCTCAATCCCGTCAATGCCGGGCATGCGAATGTCAGACACCAATACGTCCGGTGTCTCGCGCTCAAGCGCAAGCAACACGCTCTCAGCATCAGCAAATGTTTCACACTTAATATCCGCAGATGAAAGTGTTTTCTCTACTACCCAGCGGATAGAGCTGTCGTCATCGACGACCCAAACGTATCCCTTACTCATAATTCAATTCCTTTGCAGCCAAATCTATTGTGATAATCATTGTTGTTTTTATGATGTCTTAATCTTTGTGTTACCGAGCTAAGCCTTTCATCTCGCTGTCCAATAGCGAGGTTCTTATGACCTAAATCGGTAGATAAATTGTGAATGTGGTGTTGCCTGGCCAGCTTTCAACATCAATTTTCCCATTGTGTTGATCGATCAGGTTTTGAGAAATCGATAGCCCCAGCCCTGTTCCACCTTCTCGTCCGCTGACCATTGGGTAAAACAGCGTGTCTTTTAAATCATCGGGGATGCCCGGACCGTTATCGCTGATCTCAATACGAGCTGCGAGTTTGTGTCGCTGCCCGTGAATATTTGCTTGATGCACCGTTCTGGTGCGAATGGTGATTTTGCCAGAATCTTGAGTCTTTAGAATCTGCGCTGCATTGCTCACGATATTGAGCATCGCTTGTTCAACCTGTGCCGAATCCATCAAGATGTCCGGTAGGCTCGGGTCGTAATCCCTTTCGATGGCGAGCGTTGAACCCGATTCGAGCTCTACGAGCTGCCTGACTTTCTCAAGTATCTGGTGAAGGTTCTCTTCTGATTTAGTCCCCGGCTTCTGTGGGCCAAGCAGACGGTCGACTAATGCTCTTAAGCGGTCGGCTTGCTCAATAATGATCTGCGTATATTCATTAAGAGACTGATCAGGAAGCATTTTCCCAAGTAACTGCGCCGCACCTCTTAAGCCACCGAGTGGATTTTTGATCTCATGTGCTAACCCGCGTACCAGCAACTTAGCCGCTTGTTGTTGTGCATGTTGGTTGAGCTCTTGGCTAAGGCGTCTTTGCTGGTCTATCTTGCGCATCTCAACCAATAACAGCGTCTCTCGCTGCCAAGATATTGGGCTAACCGTGACTTCAAGCATCAGTGGGCGGTTATCAACAACGAAGGTAACGTCACTGTCGGTAATGCTCTGGCCACTTTGTAGCGGTTGCGTCAACAGTGCCAAATCAAGTGAAGCGTGTTGGATAAGTTGGCTCAGTGGATGATCAACGATGCGTCGTGCGCTCTGTGAAAAGAGCTGCTCAGCGGCCGGATTGGCGTATCGGACATACAATTGCTCATCGAGCATCAATGTCGAAGTCACCATATTGTCGAGAATGGCGCTGGAAAGATGATGTGTATCTATGCTGTCGCTTTTGGCTGATCGATTCACTATTTCGTCCTTGAACTGGTGTTTTTCTCACTGCACCAAATTGGTGCGTGGCTAAGTTCAAGTATGGCGCATATCAACCAGAAGCTAAAGATAATTCATTAGAGTCGCTGAAAGCTGCTTCGATTAGGTGAAAAGTAGAGGTTATTTGGCCTCTTTTAACACATTGGCCTACTTGAGCGTCGCTCGATGTAAATACACGGTGACTGGACTAGTAGATGCAATAAGCTTGCCGCTTCTATGTGCTTGAATTGCAATGGTGTGAGTACCTCGATCGATACCTTTTAATTCCCAAATAGGCTGGGTCTGTGGGGCGCCATATCGACGGCCATCAAGCATCAATTGTAATTGCTCCCCAATACCAAGTTTTCGGTTGAGTTCTATCTGAATCGGGATTAAGCCGCGATTACTACGAATGGTTTGATCATGAACTGGAGTCAACATGGTGAGGGCTAATTGAGTAGGAACCTCGCGCTTTGTGGTTTCGGTTTCTGCCTGAGTTTTGGCTGGCGTTGCCGTTTTAGTTGTAGAGGAAGCAGCAGCGTCAACCGGAGTTGAGGCCTCAAATTTAGGGGCGGGTGCTGAAGCTTGCACATCTGGCAGGCGAAGAGCCTCGGCATCTTGAGCGCTAGGGTTATCACTAAAGTGGAGCACGCCATCTTCATCTATCCAGGTATACACCGTTTGAGCAGAGCACGAGAGCGCGACTGTTAACCCGATTAGGAACAGTATGTTTTTCATATCTTTAGCCTCTTTTCACCGCTAGGTGATTTCACGTTTGGCGTTGGTTTTATTGTATTTAGCGCGACAGCCTCTGAGGGCTTTTGTTAAATGCCAATCACAGTAAGTTAATGCTCAGAAATAGCGCAGGAAAAAGGCTTGAGAACGAGGCAGCCCTGCTCGGCAAAAATAGTTTCGATAAGTAGTTATTCTACAATCAAAAAACCTAACGATGTTATCGAGTGTTTTAACAAGCTAGGCTGAGTAGTTATTTACTACGATTGGTATCTAGTATGGTACGAGGAAGCGGGGGGAGGGAGAATATAAAAAAGGCCCGCCTGCGAGGCGAGCCTAATATTTAGTCAGCGATTCTTACAAGGTTGCAGTAAGAAATGGCTTATCTCTACAGGAGATTAAACTGAGTAGTACAGTTCAAACTCAAGTGGGTGTGTAGCCATGTTCACGCGTTGTACGTCGTCAGATTTCAGAGTGATGTAAGAATCGATGAAATCGTCAGAGAATACGCCGCCAGCTGTTAGGAACTCACGGTCTTCGCTAAGCGCTGCTAGAGCTTCTTGTAGAGATTCTGCAACTGTTGGGATTTCAGCTGCTTCTTCTGCAGGAAGGTCGTATAGATCTTTATCCATAGCTTCGCCTGGGTGAATCTTGTTCTTGATGCCGTCAAGGCCAGCCATAAGCATTGCTGAGTAGCATAGGTATGGGTTAGCTGCTGGGTCACCAAAACGTAGCTCGATACGACGTGCTTTAGGGCTTGGTACTACTGGGATACGGATAGAAGCAGAACGGTTACGTGCTGAGTAAGCAAGCATTACAGGTGCTTCGAAACCAGGTACAAGACGCTTGTACGAGTTAGTTGATGGGTTAGCAAACGCGTTGATTGCACGAGCGTGCTTGATTACACCACCGATGTAGTAAAGAGCCATTTCAGATAGGCCGCCGTACTTATCACCAGCAAACAGGTTAACGCCGTCTTTTGCTAGAGATTGGTGAACGTGCATACCAGAACCGTTGTCACCAACTAGTGGCTTAGGCATGAATGTCGCTGTTTTACCAAATGCGTGAGCAACGTTGTGTACAACGTACTTGTAGATTTGAGTTTCATCAGCTTTCGCTGTTAGCGTGTTGAAGCGAGTAGCGATTTCGTTTTGACCCGCAGTTGCTACTTCATGGTGGTGAGCTTCAACAACTAGGCCCATCTCTTCCATTACTAGACACATTGCTGAACGGATGTCTTGAGATGAATCTACTGGAGCTACTGGGAAGTAACCGCCTTTAACGCCAGGACGGTGACCTTTGTTACCGCCTTCGAAGTCAGAACCTGTGTTCCAAGCTGCTTCTACGTCATCGATCTTGAAGAAAGAACCAGACATGTCGTTTGAGAACTTAACGTCGTCAAATAGGAAGAATTCTGGCTCTGGACCAACTAGAACTGTGTCTGCGATACCTGTAGAACGTAGGTACTCTTCAGAACGTTTAGCGATAGAGCGTGGGTCACGGTCGTAGCCTTGCATTGTTGCAGGCTCAAGGATGTCACAACGGATGTTTAGTGTTGCGTCTTCTGTGAATGGGTCCAGTACAGCAGATGCTGCGTCTGGCATCATTACCATGTCAGATTCGTTAATGCCTTTCCAACCAGCTACTGAAGAGCCGTCAAACATTTTGCCTTCTTCGAAGAAGTCTGCATCAACTTGGTGAGAAGGAATAGAGATATGCTGCTCTTTACCTTTTGTATCAGTAAAACGTAAGTCGATAAATTTAACTTCGTTCTCTTGGATCAGGGATAGTACATTTTCTACTGACATCTTGGATAACCTCCAGTGTTATTAATTCGGTATTAGCTCGATTCGGTTGAAACTAGCATTGATTAATGTCTATAAGTGCATTAATCGATGCTGATTTATCTACTGCCAAAAACGTGCCAAAAAAATTATTCCATTAATTTCAATGATTTACTTGTTTTGCGATTTTGCTTAATCTGGTTTTTGCACCAAAATGATCTCTAGTTGCACTTTATTGGTGCAGCTGTTTGTCTGTGCACCAATATGAGACATAAGCGAGCACCATTCAGCAATGAATTGCCTAAGTTGTCAATCCACTTTTGTTATTTTGCGGGAGATTTGGCTCGCCACTCGTAGGTGATACTTTTTTAGAGTCCTACGAATTTGGCTGCTCAACACTGTACTGAATCAAAGTTAAGCGGATATGAATCGCTAATAAAGAAAAAAGCCTTGGTTCAGATCACATATTTCTGGGTTTTTGTCTAGAATCTGGTATATTATTGACCGTTTTTTAAATCAAGCTAGCGGTTATTATCCAAACTTTTGAGATAAGTGACGGCTACTTTTATGAGTGAATCGAGAATCCATGTCTACTCCACAGATTGATAAGTTAAGAAATATCGCGATCATCGCGCACGTTGACCACGGTAAAACGACTTTGGTTGATAAACTGCTACAACAGTCAGGCACTCTTGAGTCTCGTGGTGAAGCTGAAGAGCGTGTCATGGATTCGAATGACATCGAAAAAGAGCGTGGCATTACCATTCTTGCTAAGAACACAGCAATCAACTGGAATGATTACCGCATCAACATCGTAGATACTCCGGGACACGCGGACTTCGGTGGTGAAGTTGAGCGTATCATGTCTATGGTTGACTCTGTTCTGCTTATCGTTGACGCAGTTGATGGCCCAATGCCTCAAACTCGTTTCGTAACGCAAAAAGCATTCGCACACGGTCTTAAGCCAATCGTTGTAATCAACAAGATTGACCGCCCAGGCGCTCGTCCTGATTGGGTTATGGATCAAGTATTCGACCTTTTCGACAACCTAGGTGCTACTGATGAGCAACTAGACTTCACAGTTGTTTACGCTTCAGCTCTAAACGGCTGGGCAACAATGACTGAAGGCGAAACTGGCGAGAACATGGAACCATTGTTCCAAGCTGTTGTTGATACAGTAGACGCGCCTGCAGTTGACCTTGACGGTCCACTACAAATGCAAATTTCGCAACTTGATTACAGCTCTTACGTAGGTGTTATCGGTGTTGCTCGTGTTACTCGTGGTTCTGTTAAACCAAACCAACAAGTAACTATCGTCAATGCAGAAGGCAAAAAACGTAACGGTAAAGTAGGTACAGTTCTTGGTTACCTAGGTCTTGACCGTCACGAAGTTGAGCAAGCTAACGCTGGCGACATCATTGCAATCACTGGTCTTGGTGAGCTGAAAATTTCAGACACTATCTGTGACGTAAACAATGTTGAAGCAATGACTCCGCTTTCTGTTGATGAACCAACAGTAACAATGACGTTCCAAGTAAACACTTCTCCGTTCGCGGGTAAAGAAGGTAAGTTCGTTACTTCACGTAACATCCTTGAGCGTCTAGAGAAAGAACTAGTACACAACGTTGCACTACGTGTTGAAGAAACTGATAACCCAGATCGTTTCCGTGTTTCAGGTCGTGGTGAACTTCACCTATCTATCCTGATCGAAAACATGCGTCGTGAAGGTTTCGAGCTAGCTGTATCTCGTCCAGAAGTTATCATCAAGAAAGACGAAGATGGCAACCTAACTGAACCGTTTGAAACTGTGACTATCGACGTGCTTGAAGAGCACCAAGGTGGCATCATGGAAAACATCGGTCTACGTAAAGGTGAGCTAACTGATATGTCTCCAGATGGCAAAGGCCGTGTTCGCATGGACTTCATGATGCCTTCTCGTGGTCTTATCGGTTTCCAAACTGAGTTCCTAACTCTAACGTCTGGTTCTGGTCTTCTTTACCACTCATTTGATCACTACGGTCCTCACAAAGGCGGCGTAATCGGTCAACGTAACAACGGTGTTCTAATCTCGAACGCAACTGGTAAAGCTCTGACTTACGCACTATTCAACCTACAAGAACGTGGTCGTCTATTTGCTGAGCACGCGGATGAAGTATACGAAGGTCAAATCATCGGTATTCACAACCGTTCAAACGACCTAACAGTAAACTGTCTGAAAGGTAAGCAGCTAACGAACGTTCGTGCATCTGGTACTGATGAAGCACAGGTTCTTTCGCCACCTATCCGTCACACTCTAGAGCAAGCTCTTGAGTTCATCGACGAAGACGAACTAGTAGAAGTAACGCCATTAAGCATTCGTATCCGTAAGAAGCTTCTTACGGAAAACGAACGTAAGCGTGCAGCACGTCCAGCTAAGGCTTAATTGCCAGCTGACTAGCTTCTAGCTAACAAGCAATACGTTTTAGAATAAGTAAGAAAGCCCCGAGTAGCCTAGCTGCTCGGGGCTTTTGTTTTTTAGTTTGTTTAGATACGGTTAAACGAGATTTCGTCATCCTCAAGAGGGAGGAACGACCGAGTTGGGGATCTAGCTTTTGATACCTAAGTAACGCTCAACGAATTGAAGCCGTTCTTCGACTGGCATAAACGGCACTTCAACCACCTCATAACCAAGTTCTTGGTAGACTCTTTCTAACGCGTGGTGAATCTCTAACGCCTCCTCAAACGGATAAGGTCTCACATCATCTTGTACATAAATTGAAGCCTCAGGGCGACAGAACAACACTTGGGGGTGATAACCTTGGCTCGCTTCTCGGTAGGTTGTGTTTATCTCTAGTTTCGCCTGAGCCAAGTAGCCACAGATATCTGGAATGGCGCGATCGAGAAAGGCAACAGGATGCTGACTGGCTTGGTCTTTGTGTTCGCTCATGACGGTTAAACATAGGCGAGCAAAGCCTGGAAGGTCTAACCAAGGTAAGATACCGTTCTCAAGTTGACTCTGCTGTTCGATTAACTGGCGAGAGGACTCAGCGAAGGTGGGGTAACCCGCATCACCCAAAGCATTGATCAATGTGGTTTTTCCGGCGCCAGGGCCGCCAGTAATAATGATTGGGTTCATACGGGCTTATCTTTATTTGTGCCTACGGGCGTTATTTCTGGTTTAGTTGAGCAAGGAACTTATCCGATTCGGCGATCGCAGCATTCATCTGTTCTATTGCGTAGGCGATGTCTTTTTCTAAGCTCATAAACTCACCTTGCAGCGAGCCGACAGCGCTCGCATTGAGGTTGTGCTTCAAGTAAAGCGTGTTGTCGCGAAGGGTATTGAGCACGGGGTCCATTTTCTTCTCGGCGCGCTTCATTGCTGACAGCATCGTTTGGTAAGACAATTTAGTTTCACGAAGCTTTTGCTCGCTCGAGCGGCGCAGTGAATCACTGGTGTAGAGATCTAACTCACTCTGCCACTCTTCAAACAGCGCATCCGACACATCTTCAATCGCAGCAATGCGGTCACTGACATTTTGCGCGGCTTTCTCGCTGTCTTGGTATTTATCATTGATTTGGTTGTACATGTCTTCAAGGTCGCCGCCACTGAAGTTAGTCAGGCTGCTGAGTGCTTCAAGTGCGCTGGTAAACTCTTCCTGAGCATCCTGCTGTGACTCTTTAGCGTCTTCCACTCTATCAACCATAATGTCACGCTTGTGATAGCCCACTTGCTCCATTGCGGAGTAATAAGCTGATTGGCATCCAGTAAGAGTAAAAATAGAGAGGACTATAACTATTAAATAAGGCATCCTAGTTTCCTATAGTTAAATAATATCAATCGTAGTAAATAACTGCCCAACCTAGCTTGTTAAAATGCTCGATAACGGCGTTAGAATTTTTGATTGTAGAATAACTACTTATCAAAAAATCTGCCTTGTTCTCAAGCCTTTTTCCTGCGCTATTTTTGAACATTTACTTACTGTGATTAATATGTCGGAATATTAATTAGGACTATGAACGAGTTACAAGGGAGTTACAAGTTGAAGATAAAAAAGGTCGCCACACTCAGTATTCAGTTTTCTCGCTATCTTTTGGCGCGAATGACGCACGATAGAGTCAACGTGAATGCGGGCTACTTGGCGTACATTACTTTGCTCTCGATCGTACCGATGTTGACGGTTCTGCTCTCTATCTTGTCATCATTTTCCATCTTTGCTGATGTTGGTATCGTGATTCAAAACTTCGTTATTACCAACTTTGTTCCCGCGTCTGGGGATGCCGTACACGGTGCTTTGCTCGAGTTTGTTGCCAACACGGGTAAGATGACGGCGGTCGGTAGTGTGTTCTTGTTCATTGCGGCACTGATGTTGATCTCGAATATTGATAAGAACTTAAACTACATCTGGCGTGTCGATGAGAAGCGACGAGCGGTGCTGTCTTTCTCTATGTACTGGATGGTGCTCACGCTTGGACCTATTTTAGTTGGGGCGAGCATTGCAGCCACTTCTTATGTGACATCATTGAGCTTGTTGCAAAACGAAGTGGTGTCTGGCGCCTTTAACACCGTGATTCGCAAACTTCCTTTGATTCTCTCTTTCTTTGCGTTTTTCGGTCTGTACCTGTTGGTTCCCAACAAAAAGATACACTTTTCTCATGCGGCTGCAGGTTCTCTAGTGGCGGCTCTGTTGTTCGAACTCAGTAAGAAAGGCTTCGCGGCCTACATTACTCAATTCCCTTCTTACCAGTTGATTTATGGCGCATTGGCGGCAATACCAATTCTTTTTGTCTGGGTTTATTTGTGCTGGTTGATTGTGCTGGTGGGTGCTGAGGTGACCGCTGCATTGGGTGAGCAGGAACAGTGGAGTGACTCGAAAGAAATGGTACACTCGTCGGATAAAGACAAAATCACAGAGCAAGGAAACAACAGTGATAGCACTGATCCAGAGAGTAAGTGAAGCTGCCGTCCGTGTTGATGGCGAAGTAGTTGGTGAGATTGAGCAAGGCTTATTGGTTCTGTTAGGCGTAGAAAAAGGTGATGATGAAGCCAAAGCTAAACGTTTGATGGAACGAGTGACCACTTATCGTGTCTTTGGAGATGAAGACGATAAAATGAACCTCAACGTGAAGCAGGTAGAAGGTAAGGTATTAGTGGTGTCTCAATTCACTCTGCCGGCCGATACCAAGAAAGGGACTCGAGCAGGGTTCTCTCGTGGTGCTCACCCAGAAGATGCTGAGCGTCTTTATAACTATTTCTCTGACCAGTGTGAATCAGTGTTACCAACGGAACGTGGCCGATTCGCAGCCGACATGAAAGTGTCTTTGGTTAATGATGGCCCAGTGACATTCTGGCTGCAGGTTTAGGCTTAAAGGAATAAGCATGTTTAAACTCATAACACCAACCACCGAAAATCAGCTAAACAAGTATTACCATTTTCGTTGGCAGATGCTCCGTGAACCTTGGCGAATGCCGGTAGGTTCTGAGCGCGATGAATATGACCCAATGAGTCACCATCGCATGATTGTTGATGGTCGTGGTCGCCCGATGGCGATTGGTCGTCTCTATATCACCCCAGATCTGGAAGGTCAGATCCGCTATATGGCGGTGAAGAAATCTCGCCAAAGTAAAGGCATGGGTTCGTTGATTCTAGTCGCACTTGAGTCATTGGCTCGCCAAGAGGGTGCTAAGCGCTTGGTGTGTAATGCACGTGAAGATGCGATCTCATTCTATGAGAAGAATGAATTTGAACGTCGCGGTGAGATTAACGATCAACGTGGCCCTGTGCGTCACCAACAGATGGTTAAGCATCTTGACCCAATGGCAGACGTTCTGCGTAAACCTGAGTGGTGTAATGAGCTTCAGCAGCGCTGGGAACATCAGATCCCGATCAGTGACAAGATGGGCATCAAGATCAACCAATACACGGGTTACCAATTTGAGTGTAGTGCTCAGCTGAATCCCAACTTGAACCCGCATAATACCATGTTTGCAGGCTCTGCCTTTACCTTAGCGACCTTAACTGGTTGGGGGATGACTTGGTTATTGATGAAAGAACGCGGGCTGACCGGTGATATCGTGCTGGCAGACAGTAATATTCGTTATCGTCACCCGGTTGAGCAAAACCCTGTTGCCTCTACTTCATTGGATGGGATCAGTGGTGACTTGGACCGCCTTGCGTCAGGAAGAAAGGCACGTATCATCATTCACGTGACCATTCATAGCGGCGATGTGGAAGCGGTAGAGTTTACGGGAACCTATATGCTGATCCCTGACTACAAAAAGCGATTATCAACAGACTCCAACGTAAACGTATAGCTGACACTGGCTAACAGATACAGATTAAAGATACAAGGCGCTACTCCTGTGGAGTGGCGTTTTTTTGTTGGCAGTCGTTAATCTCCGAATACTCAGCTTGGGTGAGCTTTCCTGAGATTTGATGGCATGGGTCCGATAGGGTAATCGAGAGGGTGTGTTGCTCAGCTTTAAGCAAGTCGAGTTCTCCAGAAGCCTCGCCATTGAGCGTTTGAACCCTTTGTTCGCCTTGCTCTGCTGATGATGCACCAATAATATGCATCGGTTCGAGAGTGAAGCGCCCACGGTCAAAATGCGCATTAAGCTCTGGAATTTCAAACACGTTATCAGTCGATGTTTCAGAAAGCTTGTCATTAAAGGTCATCACACCCTGGCGAACGCTGCCAGTGAGTTGCCCTGTGGTTGAGTAACCGAGCATCAGTGAGTCGCCATATAAACCTGCGGCTTGAAGTTCAAACTCGCCATAGCCGGTTGCATCGAGTGGTAATTCAAGTCGCTGCAGCATAGGCGCAATGGGTAACCCATCGGCAGAAATATCTAAGCTCCATGGCTTGCTGATTTGGTTAAAATCGAGCGTTGCATTGGCTTCAATGTAGCCATTCCTGAGTGGTGCAAACAGACGAGTCAGCGTCCATTTTCCTTGTTCGCTATTCATCTCAACCACAGGCTGTGCGCTGAGAATATTTTGGTAGCTGGCATCATTGGCGCTCGCCATCAGCTTCCCTTGCCACAAGCCCAGTTTTCTATCTTGCAGCAGTTGAACTTGATGCCCCTCGACATGTAATCCAGAGACCTGCCAGTAAGGCGTTTGTGCTAGTTGGATAAGTTGGCTGCGTTCTATATTAAGTCGGTTAATCTCGACGTTCTGGAGCTGTGTGAGCCAAGGCAATAGGCGAGCGGCCGGTAGAGGGCTATCTTGGTTTTCGGTAATCCACTTGATGCCTTGCAGGTCGAGCTGCGCCAATTGAATGCTGCTAGGGGCGACTTCGCCATTGAGCTGAACAGTGCCCTGCAGGAATTGAGTATAGAAATCCTCAATCAGAATCCGGTTTGCTTCTAGGTTGAGCTTGAGGCTTGGCTCGATGAACATGTCATCATCAATGGTCACTCCTTCTGCCTGTAGAGAAAAAATGGCTTTCTGTTGTTTCCAGATTTCAAAAGGCAGTTGGATATTTTCTAATGAGGCATCAAAGGCAGCGAGGTGGCCATCTTGCCACTCTACGTCGCTACGCAGAATATCTAAGCTATTGATGTGATTAATCTTAATGCCTGCAACATCCCACTCTTTGCTTAGTAGGTTTTGGGTCTGTTCCTGATTGAGTCGTAAGCCATCGACGGTCACGTTCACCAACGACCAATCTTGTTGATACTGCTCTGCTTGACCGGAAATCTTGGCGCCACGCCAGTCAAATGAAGCACCATAAAGCGTGCTATCGCTAGGTTTTAAGTCTAGGTCAATCAACAGATTATCGAATGCTTCACCTTGCCAATACAGTTGTGAGGCAGAGAGTTGGGTTTTTCCATAAGGGAGAAGTGAGTTGTCGTTGTTCCATTTTGGGGCGGAGATCTGCAGGTCGATGCCTCGCGCATTAAACTCTGGCGTCGAAAAGTCGAGATTGTTGATGGCCAGCTGGTGGAGCTTGATGTTTGGTTGGGTAAATAAAGAAGTCAGTGTTTTTAGATCGTCTGCCTCTAATTGTAGGCCGCTGATCAAAACAGATTCAAAGACCAGTTTGGCCTCTGTCATCGAGCTGGGGCTGAACCAAAGATCGATCTTGTCGATATACAGAGGTGTTTGCTTTTCTGGTTGGCTTTGGGTAATGCCCATTAAGGTGATGTGATAAGGCGCCTGATACTCAACATCTTCAATGAATACAGGTTGTTCAATCGTATGTTTGATAAAAAAGTTGGCAACATCCGCACGGTATTGGGTCTGCAGGCTTAATAGCAGCGCTGCGATAGTTGCAACGGCGATAGCCAACACAATGCCGAACACCATGAATACCTTTTTCATTCCCTGAAAGCCTTAAATTTCAATAGTCTTAAAACAGAGTGGAACAAAAAGGGTCAAGCATCAACAAAAAAGCCCCTCAAAAGAGGGGCTTGCTACAAAAATATCATTTTAAATTGGGCGTTTGCTTTTGGCTAAGCCCGAGCAGATGGTTGGATTAGTCCAGTTGAGGACCAGCTGCAACCAGTGACTTACCTTCAGCGTTGTCTGTGTACTTATCAAAGTTGTTGATGAAGCGCTCGGCTAGATCTTTCGCTTTGCTTTCCCATTGTAGAGGGTCAGTGTACGTATCGCGTGGGTCAAGGATCGCTGGGTCAACATCGTGCAGCGCTAGTGGCACTTCTAGGTTAAACATAGGGATAACCTTAGTTTCAGCGTTGTCGATTGAGCCATCTAGGATAGCGTCGATGATGCCTCGCGTATCTTGGATAGAGATACGTTTACCAGTACCGTTCCAACCTGTGTTCACTAGGTAAGCTTCAGCGCCAGCTGCTTCCATACGCTTCACAAGCACTTCAGCGTACTGAGTTGGGTGGAGAGTTAAGAATGCCGCACCAAATGCAGCAGAGAACGTTGGCGTTGGCTCAGTAATACCACGCTCAGTGCCCGCTAGTTTTGCAGTGAAGCCAGAAAGGAAGTGGTACTTCGTTTGCTCTGGAGTCAGTTTAGAAACGGGTGGCAGTACACCGAATGCATCAGCAGTCAGGAAGATAACCTTTTGAGCGTGACCGGCTTTTGATACTGGTTTAACGATGTTATCGATGTGGTGAATTGGGTAAGAAACACGAGTGTTCTCAGTTTTTGAACCGTCATCAAAATCGATAGAACCATCACCACGAACTGTTACGTTTTCTAGTAGTGCATCACGACGGATTGCATTGTAGATTTCAGGTTCTGCTTCTTTAGATAGACGAATCGTCTTCGCGTAACAACCACCTTCGAAGTTGAAGATACCATCGTCATCCCAACCGTGCTCATCATCACCGATTAGCTCACGCTTAGGATCGGTTGAAAGCGTAGTTTTACCTGTACCAGATAGACCGAAGAAGATGGCTACATCGCCTTTCTCGCCGACGTTTGCACTACAGTGCATTGAAGCAATGCCTTGCAGAGGAAGCAGGTAGTTCATCATTGCGAACATGCCTTTCTTCATCTCACCGCCGTACCAAGTACCACCGATGATTTGAACGCGCTCTGTTAGGTTGAAAGCAACGAAGTTTTCAGAGTTTAGACCCTGCTTTTCCCAGTTAGGGTTAGTTGTTTTAGCACCGTTCATTACCACGAAATCAGGTTCGAACGTTGCTAGCTCTTCGTCAGTTGGACGAATGAACATGTTCTTAACGAAGTGCGCTTGCCACGCTACTTCAGTGATAATACGCACGCTTAAGCGCGTATCAGGGTTAGCACCACAATAACCGTCGATGACAAACAGACGCTTGCCAGATAGCTGAGTTGTTACAAGCTCTTTCAGCTCGTCCCATACTTCAGTGGTAATCGGTTTGTTGTCATTTTTGCCTTGATCTGACCACCACATGGTATCGCGTGTTGTGTCATCTTTAACAATGTACTTATCTTTTGGTGAGCGGCCAGTAAAGATACCAGTATCAACCGCAACGGAGCCTAGTTCCGTTACTACGCCTTTTTCGTAGCCTTCTAGACCCGGCAGTGTTTCTTCAACGAATAACTGCTCGTAGCTAGGATTACGAAGAACTTCGGTAACGCCAGTCAGTCCGTGCTTAGTTAGATCAATTTGTGCAGCCTTAGTATGTTCCATAACGGTCATAGGTGCTCCTTGTAGGATATTTTGTAGGGATTTTGTAATAATTTTTTATTGTTATCTGCTCACCATGCTAGCAACGAGGCTCGGGGGAAACAGGGATACAGCTCAAAAAATATCCATATTAACCTTGGGGTTTTAAGCGCCTCGTCACATATTGGCCCAACTAGTCTATCCTGTACGCAAACCTTTGCGCTAGGGGCGAGAACATTATTAATTGATTAAAATTAAGCGGTGATTTTATTACGAGATGTTACGGAGTTTGCGCTATTTTGATCACAAAAAAGGCCAGCTGAGTGCTGACCTTTTTGGGGTAAATTACGTGTTTTTGGTACGCCGTAAATTAATGAACCGTATTGCTGCCTTTATCTGCTGCTTCTGCGTACAGTGCATCAACATCATTCTTGTCGAACGAGTAGTTTGTGCCACAGTAATCGCAGTGTAGACCAACGCTTCCTTCGGTGCTTAGGATGTCGTAGATCTCTTCTTGAGCAACAGTAATGATTGCTGCTGCACTTCGATCGCGTGAACAGCCACAGAAGAACTCAACCGGTTGTGGTGTGAATAGCTGTACTTTCTCTTGGTTGTACAAACGGTAAAGCAGTTCGTTCGCTTCTAGAGTGAATAGCTCTTCGTTTTTCACGGTGTCTGTTAGTTGCTCTAGGTGCTCGAAGTCGTCTGGAGTACCGGTGCCGTCAGGCATTACTTGTAGCAACATACCTGCAGCGTGTGCTTTGCCTTCATGCTCGCCAGTGCGCAGCCATAGACGAGTCTTAAGCTGTTCAGAGTTAGCGAAGTAGCCTTCAAGCACTTGTGCAAGCGTGTCACCTTCAAGACCAACGATACCTTGGTAACGCTCACCTTTCTTAGGATCGATAGTGATCACTAGATGACCTTTACCCATTAGGGCGTGTAGACCTGCGTCGTCTGCGATATCGCCTTCAAAGCGAGCAACACCACGGATCTTCTGATCGTGATCGCCATTGATAACTGCTAGAGATACTGGGCCGTCACCTTGCAGCTGCATCGTGATAGAACCTTCAAACTTTAGGGTCGCCGTTAGTAGCGTCGTTGAAACCAGTAGCTCACCCAACAGCTTTTGTACTGGAGCTGGGTATTCCTTGCTAGAAATAATCTGTTGGTACGCTTCGTCCATCTGTACCAATTCACCACGTACTGATAGGTCTTCAAATAGGTAGCGATTTAAAACATTACTTGTAGACATTGGGTCTGCCATTTGGCTATTCCTTCTAGCTTATTGAGTCTTGAACTTGATGATGTCACGACGTTGCTTTTTATCTGGACGACGTTCTGGTGCTGGGCTATGAGCATTTAGCTTGCGCTGTTGTGCAAACTCTTCTCTTTTTGCCAAGCTTTCGGTGGTTTCTTCATAGAGGGTTTGAGCGATCGGGGCTCCACCACGATGGGCTGAGATTTTCTCGATCGTTACCGTCTTTTCTTCATTACCTTGGCGCAGTGTAATCACAGCCCCAAGTTCGACAATTTTACTTGGCTTGCTGCGCTGACCATTATAGTGGACTTTGCCACCATCGACCATGTTGCGAGCAATAGACCGGGTTTTGTAAAAACGAGCTGCCCACAACCATTTATCGAGTCTGACAGCTTCATTAGCAGTTTTCATATAGGGCTGTGCCTTATTAAGTGAGAAATGAATGCGGTTTAACTGTAACGAACAGTGCGCAACATGTTTTTGATGATGCTTATCACATTAAGTAGAAGCTTAAAGTGGAGGCGGTTGGCATTTTTTTCAAGTCATAATACAAAATAGCCATGTTATGCCGATTTATCGATTTGCTATGATATAGTTCAGGATCTTATTGCTTAAATAAGCTTGGTATCGAACGAATGAATAAAAAAGCTGAAAGTTTAATGATTTGCAGCGTTTGTCGTCATGAAAAGGGACTAGGAAAGTGAACTTTTTAGAGCTCAAAAATCGCGTAGGGAATTCTCCTATGTTGAGCCGCTTATTAGAGAATGGATTTGTACTTCAGCAGAAACTAAGCTTAGCGACCTGTTGTGTATTGATTGCAGCTTCCGCATGGATCTTAGGGCAGCTTGCATGGTTTATCGAACCTGCTGAGCAAACTATCGCGCCTTGGACAGCAACGGCTTCATCGTCTTCAGCACCTCAATCGACCCTTGATATCTCTTCTTTGCAGCAGAGCAACATGTTTGGTGCTTACAACCCAAGCACGCCCGCTGTGGTTGAACAGCAAGTTATCCAAGATGCGCCTAAGACGCGATTAAACCTCGTTTTAGTGGGTGCAGTCGCGAGCTCGAATCCAAAACTGAGCTTAGCGGTGATCGCCAATCGCGGCACGCAAGCGACCTACGGAATTAATGAAGAGATTGAAGGCACTCGAGCCAAGTTAAAAGCGGTATTAATCGACCGCGTTATCATTGATAACTCAGGACGAGACGAAACCTTGATGCTTGAAGGTATTGAGTACAAGCGTTTGGCTGTATCAGCGCCTGCGCCACCTCGTAGCTCTTCTTCGGTTCGTGGTAATAATCCGGCTTCTGCAGAAGAGAAGCTTGATGAAATTAAAGCGAAGATAATGAAAGATCCGCAACAAATCTTCCAATATGTTCGACTGTCTCAGGTGAAGCGTGACGATAAAGTGATCGGTTATCGTGTGAGCCCTGGCAAAGATTCAGAACTTTTTAACTCTGTTGGGCTCCAAAACGGAGATATTGCCACTCAGTTAAATGGACAAGACCTGACAGACCCTGCTGCTATGGGCAACATATTCCGTTCCATCTCAGAACTAACAGAGCTAAATCTGGTGGTCGAGAGAGATGGTCAACAACATGAAGTGTTTATTGAATTTTAAAACTTTGCGTCTAACGAAGGACGAAAGTGTAGGAGAAGTACGTGAAGCATTGGTTTAAGAAAAGTGCATGGTTATTGGCAGGAAGCTTGATCTGCACACCCGCAGCCATCGCGAGTGATTTTAGTGCCAGCTTTAAGGGCACTGACATTCAAGAGTTTATTAATATTGTTGGCCGCAACTTAGAGAAGACCATCATCGTTGAACCTTCGGTACGCGGGAAAATTGATGTGCGCAGTTATGACGTACTCAATGAAGAGCAATATTACAGCTTCTTCTTAAACGTATTAGAGGTGTATGGCTACGCGGTCGTTGAAATGGACTCGGGTGTTCTTAAGATCATCAAAGCCAAGGATTCGAAAACATCGGCAATTCCAGTCGTTGGAGACAGTGATACGATCAAAGGCGACAACGTGGTGACACGTGTTGTGACGGTTCGTAATGTCTCGGTGCGTGAACTTTCTCCTCTGCTTCGTCAACTAAACGACAATGCAGGCGCGGGTAACGTTGTGCACTACGACCCAGCCAACATCATCCTTATTACAGGCCGAGCGGCGGTAGTAAACCGTTTAGCTGAAATCATCAAGCGTGTTGACCAAGCGGGTGATAAAGAGATTGAAGTCGTTGAGCTAAAGAATGCTTCTGCGGCAGAAATGGTACGTATCGTTGATGCGTTAAGCAAAACCACTGATGCGAAAAACACACCTGCATTTCTACAACCTAAATTAGTTGCCGATGAACGTACCAATGCGATTCTTATCTCAGGTGATCCTAAGGTACGTAGCCGTTTAAGAAGGTTGATTGAACAGCTTGATGTGGAAATGGCAACCAAGGGCAACAACCAAGTAATTTACCTTAAATACGCCAAAGCAGAAGATTTAGTCGATGTGCTGAAAGGCGTGTCGGACAACCTGCAATCAGAAAAGCAATCTTCAACCAAAGGCAGCTCATCGCAACGTAACCAAGTGATGATCTCCGCTCACAGTGATACCAACTCGTTGGTGATTACCGCACAACCGGACATCATGAATGCGCTTCAAGATGTGATCGCACAGTTGGATATTCGTCGTGCTCAAGTATTGATTGAAGCCCTAATTGTCGAGATGGCAGAGGGTGATGGCATTAACCTTGGTGTGCAATGGGGTAACCTTGATACTGGTGCTGTGATTCAGTATGGCAACACAGGTGCGTCAATCGGTGGCGTAATGGTTGGTTTAGAAGAAGCGAAAGACACTGAAACGACCACCGCAGTCTATGATGATAATGGCGCCTTTTTGCGTAATGAAACGACCACAGAATCCGGTGACTACTCAACGTTAGCTTCTGCTCTTTCTGGCGTTAATGGCGCGGCAATGAGCGTAGTGATGGGTGACTGGACTGCCTTGATCAGTGCAGTAGCGACCGATTCAAATTCAAATATCCTATCTTCTCCAAGTATCACCGTGATGGATAACGGCGAAGCGTCGTTCATTGTGGGCGAAGAGGTGCCTGTTTTAACTGGCTCGACCGCAGGCTCAAGTAACGATAACCCATTCCAAACGGTTGAACGTAAAGAAGTGGGTATCAAGCTAAAAGTCGTGCCACAAATCAATGAAGGTGACTCAGTTCAGCTGCAAATAGAACAAGAAGTATCGAACGTATTAGGCGCAAACGGGGCAGTAGATGTTCGTTTTGCTAAGCGTCAGCTAAATACGTCAGTGATTGTTCAAGACGGTCAAATGCTGGTGCTGGGTGGCTTGATTGACGAGCGAGCGCTGGAAAGTGAATCTAAGGTGCCGTTCTTGGGCGATATCCCTGTTCTAGGACACCTGTTCAAATCAACCAGTACTCAGGTTGAGAAAAAGAACCTAATGGTCTTCATCAAACCAACCATTATTCGTGATGGTATGACAGCCGATGGTATCACGCAGCGTAAATACAACTTCATCCGTGCTGAGCAGTTGTACAAGGCTGAGCAAGGACTGAAGCTGATGGATGACGATAATATTCCAGTACTGCCTAAATTTGGCGAAAGCATGAATTACCCGGCTGAACTTCAAGCCTTCATTGATCAGATGGAAACAGAATAATGGCTGAATTGGTAGGGGCGGCACGTACTTATCAGCGCTTGCCGTTTAGCTTTGCGAATCGCTATAAGATGGTGTTGGAGTATCAACATCCAGAGCGCGCACCGATACTTTATTATGTTGAGCCACTGAAATCGGCGGCGATCATTGAAGTGAGTCGTGTTGTGAAAAATGGTTTCACGCCACAAGCGATTACTCTCGATGAGTTTGATAAAAAACTGACCGATGCTTATCAGCGTGACTCGTCGGAAGCTCGTCAGCTCATGGAAGACATTGGTGCTGATAGTGATGATTTCTTCTCACTAGCGGAAGAACTGCCTCAAGACGAAGACTTGCTTGAGTCAGAAGACGATGCGCCAATCATCAAGTTAATCAACGCGATGCTGGGTGAGGCGATCAAAGAAGGTGCTTCGGATATCCATATCGAGACCTTTGAGAAGTCGCTATCGATCCGCTTCCGTATTGATGGTGTGCTGCGTGATGTTCTTGCACCAAGCCGTAAATTGGCGCCGCTGCTCGTGTCACGTGTAAAGGTTATGGCGAAGTTGGATATTGCAGAAAAACGCGTGCCACAAGACGGTCGTATTTCTCTGCGTATTGGTGGTCGAGCGGTCGACGTTCGTGTATCAACCATGCCTTCATCACACGGTGAGCGTGTGGTAATGCGTCTGTTGGACAAAAACGCCACTCGTCTAGACTTGCACAGTTTAGGTATGACAGCAGAAAACCATGAAAACTTCCGTAAGCTGATTCAGCGCCCACATGGCATTATCTTGGTGACTGGCCCGACAGGCTCAGGTAAATCAACGACCTTGTACGCTGGCCTGCAAGAGCTTAACAGCAACGAACGCAACATCCTTACCGTTGAAGACCCAATTGAATTTGATATTGATGGCATTGGTCAAACACAAGTGAACCCTAAGGTTGATATGACCTTTGCGCGTGGTTTACGTGCGATTCTTCGTCAAGATCCCGATGTGGTAATGATTGGTGAGATACGTGACTTAGAGACCGCAGAGATCGCTGTTCAAGCCTCTTTGACCGGTCACTTAGTGATGTCGACCCTTCACACCAATACGGCAATCGGTGCAATTACGCGTCTGCGTGATATGGGCATCGAACCCTTCTTGATCTCTTCTTCGCTGCTGGGTGTTTTGGCTCAGCGCTTGGTTCGCACCCTGTGTAACGACTGTAAAGAACCTTACGAAGCGGATAAAGAACAGAAAAAACTGTTTGGGTTGAAGAAGAAAGACAGCCTAACGCTTTACCATGCCAAAGGGTGTGAAAGCTGCAGTCACAAAGGCTATCGAGGCCGTACTGGTATTCATGAGCTATTGATGATTGACGATTCGGTACAAGAGCTGATTCACAGTGAGGCTGGCGAACAGGCGATTGAGAAAGCAATTCGTGGCACAACACCAAGTATTCGAGATGATGGCTTGAGCAAAGTTCTGAAAGGGGTAACGTCCTTAGAAGAAGTGATGCGCGTGACCAAGGAAGTCTAGTATGGCGGCATTTGAATACAAAGCACTGGATGCCAAGGGTAAGAGCAAAAAGGGCTCGATTGAAGCGGATAACGCTCGTCAGGCTCGCCAGCGCTTAAAAGAACAAGGCTTGATGCCGGTTGAGATGACCGAAGCCAAGGCCAAAACAGCGAAAGGTGCACAGCCTTCGACTAGCTTTAAGCGTGGTATCAGCACGCCAGACCTTGCTTTGATTACTCGCCAAATTTCCACCTTGGTGCAATCAGGCATGCCGCTAGAAGAGTGCTTGAAAGCCGTGGCGGAGCAATCTGAAAAGCCACGTATTCGAACCATGTTACTGGCGGTTCGTTCGAAGGTAACGGAAGGTTATTCGCTAGCCGATAGCTTGGCTGATTACCCACATATCTTTGATGAACTGTTTAGAGCCATGGTCGCGGCTGGTGAGAAATCGGGTCACTTAGATGCGGTATTGGAGCGACTGGCTGATTACGCAGAAAACCGTCAGAAGATGCGCTCTAAGTTGCTGCAAGCGATGATCTACCCTGTGGTGCTGGTGGTGTTTGCGGTGACGATTGTTTCGTTCCTGCTGGCAACCGTGGTACCTAAGATCGTTGAACCGATTATCCAAATGGGCCAAGAACTTCCTCAATCGACACAATTTTTATTGGCATCGAGTGAATTTATCCAGAATTGGGGCATCCAATTACTGTTGTTGATCATCGGTGTGATTGTGTTGATTAAGACCGCTCTGAAAAAGCCGGGTGTTCGCATGAGTTGGGATCGCAAGCTATTAAGCATTCCACTGATCGGCAAGATCGCGAAAGGGATTAATACCTCTCGTTTTGCACGAACACTCTCTATCTGTACCTCGAGTGCGATTCCTATTCTTGAGGGGATGAAAGTAGCGGTCGATGTCATGTCGAATCACCATGTTAAACAGCAAGTAACACAGGCGTCAGATAGCGTTAGAGAAGGGGCAAGTCTGCGTAAAGCGCTTGATCAAACCAAACTCTTCCCTCCAATGATGCTGCATATGATCGCCAGTGGTGAGCAGAGTGGTCAGTTAGAGCAAATGCTAACAAGAGCGGCAGATAACCAGGATCAAAGCTTTGAATCGACCGTGAATATCGCGTTAGGTATCTTTACGCCAGCACTTATCGCTTTGATGGCAGGCTTAGTACTGTTCATTGTGATGGCGACTCTGATGCCGATGCTTGAAATGAATAATTTGATGAGTGGTTAATCAACTGCTCATAAGACGTTAGTTTTTGGATTAACGAGAAGAAGGACATTATTACCTTCAACTCGCTGTCTGTAATTTGGAGAAAATAATGAAAAACAGAATGAAGAAACAATCAGGCTTTACCCTATTAGAAGTGATGGTTGTTGTGGTTATCCTTGGCGTATTGGCGAGCTTTGTTGTACCTAACCTATTGGGTAACAAAGAGAAGGCTGACCAACAAAAAGCCATCACTGATATTGTGGCGCTAGAGAACGCGCTAGATATGTACAAACTGGATAACAGCGTTTACCCAACAACGGATCAAGGTCTTGATGCATTGGTTTCTAAGCCAAGCAGCCCAGAGCCTCGTAACTACCGCGACGGTGGCTACATCAAGCGTCTGCCAAACGACCCATGGGGTAACGAGTACCAATACCTAAGCCCTGGTGATAACGGCACTATTGATATTTTCACTCTTGGTGCTGATGGCCAAGAAGGTGGTGAAGGTATTGCGGCGGATATCGGCAACTGGAACATGCAGGATTTCCAATAAGCTTCAGCTTATTGTTTGATTCGTTATTGATGCTTGATACGTTATTGATGGTAGGACGTAAACAGATGGAGTCTAAAGGTGAAAACTAAGCAAACACAGCCAGGTTTCACCTTGATTGAGATTCTCTTGGTGTTGGTACTACTGTCAGTAACGGCGGTTGCGGTGATCGCGACCATTCCTACCAATAGCAAAGATGTTGCTAAAAAATACGCTCAAAGCTTTTATCAGCGAGTTCAATTACTCAATGAAGAGGCTATTTTGAGTGGTTTGGATTTTGGCGTTCGTGTTGATGAAAAGAAATCGACCTATGTACTGATGGCGCTTAAGTCCGAAGGCTGGCAAGAAGTCGATTTTGAAAAAATCCCCTCTTTAACTGAACTACCGGAAGAACTCGCATTGTCACTGACCTTAGGTGGTGGCGCATGGGAAGACGATGATCGGTTGTTCAACCCAGGAAGCTTGTTTGATGAAGATATGTTTGCTGATCTTGAAGAGGAAAAAAAGCCTAAGCCACCACAGATCTACATCTTATCGAGTGCTGAAATGACACCATTTGTGCTGTCGTTTTATCCAAATACCGGAGACACCATACAAGATGGTTGGCGCATTCGAGTGTTGGATAATGGCGTTATTCGATTGCTTGAGCCAGGAGAAGAAGATGAAGAGGAATAACGGCTCTCCTTATCGTTCTCGTGGTATGACTCTTGGTTCTCGAGGAATGACCCTGCTTGAAGTATTAGTTGCGCTCGCTATTTTCGCAACGGCAGCGATCAGTGTTATTCGTGCCGTCACTCAGCACATTAATACCCTTAGCTATCTAGAAGAAAAAACCTTCGCAGCTATGGTAGTAGACAATCAAATGGCTCTCGTCATGCTGCATCCTGACAAGCTTAAAAAAGCGCAGGGCACACAAGAGTTGGCCGAGAGAGAGTGGTTTTGGAAGGTCACGCCAATCGATACTAGCGATGATTTATTAAAGGCGTTTGATGTGAGTGTGGCAACCAGTAAACAAGCTTCTCCAGTGGTCACGGTGCGCAGCTATGTGGTCAAGTAAAAGCGTGGCGTTAGCTAAGAGCAAGTCGCTAAGTAAGAGCATGTCCGCCAATAAGCGTGTGCCTCGTAAACAAGGACTATCTTCGAAAGGGAGAGGCTTTACCTTAATTGAGGTTTTGGTCTCGATCGCTATCTTTGCCACGTTAAGCATGGCGGCTTATCAGGTAGTAAATCAGGTTCAACGCAGCAACGAGCTTTCAATCGAGCGCAGTGCTCGTTTAAATCAACTGCAACGTAGCTTAGTCATTTTAGATAATGATTTTCGCCAGATGGCGGTGCGACAATTTCGTACCAACGGTGAAGAAGCATCATCTAAGCTGATCTTAATTAAAGAGTATTTACTGGATTCCGACAGCGTTGGCATCATGTTTACTCGCCTTGGCTGGCATAACCCACAGCAGCAGTTTCCTCGCGGAGAAGTCACCAAAGTGGGTTACCGCATTAAAGAAGAAACGCTTGAGCGTGTGTGGTGGCGCTACCCCGATACTCCTGCAGGACAAGAAGGTGTGATTACGCCTTTGCTTGATGATGTTGAAAGCTTGGAATTCGAGTTTTATGACGGAAGCCGCTGGGGGAAAGAGTGGCAAGCCGACAAATCGCTACCGAAAGCGGTAAGGTTAAAGCTAACCTTGAAAGATTATGGTGAGATAGAGCGTATTTATCTCACCCCTGGTGGCACGCTAGATCAGGCCGATGATTCTTCAAACAGTGACTCTTCAAGTAGTAATGAGGGGAATAATGACTCATCGAACTAATAAGTTTGCACTGACAAGGTCTGCCATGGGGCGCAAGCAGCGAGGTGTTGCGCTGATCATTATCCTGATGCTACTGGCGATAATGGCAACCATCGCAGGCAGTATGTCGGAACGCCTGTTTACTCAATTTAAGCGCGTGGGCAATCAACTGAATTACCAACAGGCTTACTGGTACAGCATTGGTGTCGAAGCGCTGGTGCAAGATGGCATTAGGCAAAGCTACAAAGACAGTGATACCGTCAACTTGAGTCAACCATGGGCGTTAGAAGAACAAGTATACCCGTTGGATTATGGTCAAGTTAAAGGCCGTATTGTTGATGCTCAGGCATGTTTTAATCTCAATGCGTTGGCTGGTGTGGCGACGACTTCAAGTAACCAAACACCTTATTTAATTACGGTTTGGCAAACCTTGTTGGAAAACCAAGATATTGAGCCTTATCAGGCCGAGGTTATCGCACATTCAAGCTGGGAATTTGTTGATAGTGATACCCGAACCACCTCTTCAGCAGGTGTCGAAGACAGTACTTATGAGGCGATGAAGCCATCTTATTTGGCAGCGAATGGCTTAATGGCCGATGAGTCCGAGCTACGCGCGGTTTATCAAGTCACGGGTGAGGTGATGAATAAGGTTCGCCCCTTTGTTTGTGCTTTGCCGAGCGACGATTTCCGTTTGAATGTGAATACTCTTACGGAAAAGCAGGCGCCGTTATTGGAAGCGATGTTTGCCCCCGGCTTAAGTGAATCGGATGCCAAACAGCTGATAGACAAACGCCCATTCGATGGTTGGGATACGGTGGATGCGTTTATGGCTGAACCTGCCATTGTGGGTGTGAGTGCCGAAGTTAGTAAAAAGGCGAAAGCATATTTAACTGTAGATAGCGCCTATTTTGAGCTTGATGCAGAGGTATTAGTTGAGCAGTCACGTGTACGTATACGGACGCTTTTCTATAGTAGTAATCGAGAAACAGTGACGGTAGTACGCCGTCGTTTTGGAGGAATCAGTGAGCGAGTTTCTGACCGTTCGACTGAGTAGCGAACCACAAAGCCCTGTGCAGTGGTTAGTTTGGTCGACAAGCCAACAAGAAGTGATAGCAAGTGGCGAACTGTCTAGCTGGGAGCAGCTTGATGAGTTAACGCCTTACGCTGAAAAGCGCAGCTGTATCGCTTTATTGCCGGGAAATGAATGCTTAATTAAGCGTGTTGAGATCCCGAAAGGTGCTGCTCGCCAGTTCGATTCTATGCTGCCGTTTTTATTAGAAGACGAAGTCGCACAAGATATCGAAGACTTACACCTGACTATTTTAGAGAAAGACGCAACGCACGCGACAGTGTGTGGTGTGGAACGTGATTGGCTTAAGCAGGCGCTGGATACTTTCCGCGAAGCGAACATTATCTTTCGTAAAGTATTGCCTGATACCTTAGCGTTGCCTTTAGAAGATCAGGGCATCAGTGCGCTGCAGATCGACCAACATTGGTTATTGCGTCAAAGCAACTATCAAGCAGTGTCGATCAATGAGGCGTGGCTAGCGATGTTCTTACAAAGCGATTGGGTTGCCTTAGATGACGAAGAGCAATCACCAACGATTTTTAGCTACACCGCACTGCCAAGTGATGACGTTCAACTGCAAAGTGGCATTGAGTGGCAAGCTAAACCTGCTGAACTGGTGATGTCTTTACTGAGCCAACAAGCCATTACAAGTGGCGTAAACTTACTGACGGGCACCTTTAAAACCAAATCTTCATTCAGTAAGTACTGGCGTGTATGGCAAAAAGTAGCGATCGCAGCTTGTTTGCTGGTGGCGGTGATCGTCACTCAGCAAGCCTTAAAGGTTCAGCAGTACGAAGCACAAGCCGAAGCGTACCGAACGGAGAGTGAGCGTATCTTTAGAGCGGTGCTGCCTGGTAAACAGCGTATTCCGACGGTCAGCTACCTTAAGCGCCAGATGAACGATGAAGCTAAGAAGTATGGTGGCTCGGGTGATGGTGATTCCTTACTTGGATGGCTAGCGTTACTGCCAGAAACTTTAGGACAAGTGAAAGCCATCGAAGTGAATAGTATTCGCTACGACGGCAACCGCTCAGAGGTGAGATTGGAAGCGAAAAGTACTGACTTCCAATATTTCGAGACTGCGCGAGTGAAACTTGAAGAGAAGTTTACCGTTGAGCAAGGGCCATTGAATCGTAATGGTGATGCCGTATTTGGTAGCTTTACCCTTAAACCCCGTCAATAAACTGCGTAAGGAGATCAGTGATGAGAAATATGATTGAGCCACTCCAAGCGTGGTGGACTTCAATAAGTCAAAGAGAGCAACGATTAGTGATTGGTTGCTCAATTTTATTGGTGGTCGGTGTCGTTTATTGGGGGCTAATCCAGCCACTCAGTCAGCGAGCTGAACTTGCGCAGAGCCGTATTCAAAGTGAGAAGCAACTTCTAGCTTGGGTAACCAATAAAGCCAATGAAGTGGTTGAGTTGCGAGGCAGTGGTGGCATCAGTGCGAGCCAGCCTCTGAATCAATCTGTACCAGCTTCTATGCGTCGCTTTAATATCGAGCTAATACGTGTGCAACCACGTGGCGAGATGCTGCAAGTCTGGGTGAAACCTGTGCCTTTTAATCAGTTCTTAGATTGGCTGACATACTTGAAAGAGAAGCAGGGTGTCGAAGTTGAGTTTATGGACATTGATCGCTCCGATAACCCAGGGGTTATTGAGGTCAACCGACTACAGTTTAAACGAGGTTAATGTGAAACGCGGTTTATCTTTGAAGTTAGGTTTACTTTTTGGCGGCATCTTTATTGTCTTTTTCTCGGTTAGTCTGTTGCTGCATCTACCGGCCTCTTTTGTACTCAAACATGCACCGGCTGTGCGTGGCTTGAATATTGAAGGTGTTGAAGGAACGGTTTGGCAGGGCAGCGCCAATAATATCGCCTGGCAGCGTGTTAATTACGGTTCAGTACAGTGGGACTTTCAGTTCTCTAAACTCTTCCAAGCCAAAGCTGAATTAGCGGTTCGTTTTGGTCGTAATAGCGACATGAACTTGTCAGGAAAAGGGCGTGTTGGGTACAGCATGAGTGGCGCGTATGCGGAAAACTTAGTCGCATCAATGCCCGCTGCTAACGTGATGAAATATGCTCCAGCCATTCCAGTCCCGGTTTCAATTGGTGGACAGGTTGAGCTGACGATCAAGCATGCGGTTCATGCTCAACCTTGGTGTCAGTCTGGTGAAGGTACTGTGGCTTGGTCTGGTGCTGCAGTCGATTCACCTGTTGGTTCGTTAGACCTTGGTCCTGTGATTGCGGACATAACCTGTGAAGACAGTACAATTGCAGCCAAAGGCGTTCAGAAGAGCACTCAAGTAGACAGTGAGTTCTCAGCGAGTCTAACATCTAACCAGCGCTACACATCTGCAGCGTGGTTTAAACCGGGTGTTGAATTCCCGCCAACGATGCAAAATCAGCTTAAATGGTTGGGCAACCCTGATAGCCAAGGTAAGTACCAGTTTACTTATCAAGGCCGTTTTTAGTGCTTTGTTAAAAAGTGAACGAGTAAGAGAAAGGGCGGTAGAATTAAATTCTATCGCCCTTTGGTTTATCAGGGGGGGGGACACTAGTCAGCGTAGTATTTACTTTCTAGCATTTTTTCTGCGTAGTTTTGCGTTGGCTGAGATGATTTCAGGACTTGGCTACTATAAGCTGCAGCAGGAGTAGTAGCGGAGTCAGGGTCAGTTGTTGACCATTGATTTATTGGAGTTAGGCTGAAACTTAGGTTGTCGCTTACTTCAATTTCAAATACATACCACCAACGTTCTGCATCTCCCTCTGGTGGAGTAAACACAGTGCGATTACCGTCTAAAATGATTTCTACTTTTGTCTCTCGGCGCTGAATATCGCCGGTTCCAGAGTACTTGTATACGCCATAACGATAAGTTCCAGGAACAGTAAAGTCAGGAATGGTCACAACTTCTGGGCCATAACTACTTGTATCATCAACATCTAAGAAAATATTATTGCCAGATTGATTGAAGTTCTTATTGCCATAGTAAACGTGGAATCGACCATCTTCACCATTTGGGCCATAGAAGTGTGTATCTAAGTCTCTAGGGTTTTGTCCCCAGGTTAGTTGGATCTTGGTTGTAGCATCATCAAGGGTTAAGCACTCATTCATGGTTTCATCACGTGAATCGGTGTGTATAGTTTCTGTGCGACTTTGATACTGGCTTTCTGCAGAGATCAGCACTGTACTATCTTGTCTAACCGGTATTCTAAAGTTACCTTGAGCATCACTATAGGCAGATGAGCGACCATTATAGTTAACACCTTCCGAACGAATCCTTGCATTGGCAATTGATTGATTTTCTTTGTCAACGACACAACCATCAACGTATACAGTTTCATAAATTCTATCTGCATTCCATGTTGTGAAGTGAGTAACTTCCCCAACATAGAATCCATCGTCTAAAGTAGCGGTACCGTCTTCTACCCAAATACCTTGTACTTCATCGTAATAGAAGAGTGGGATTGTGGCTGGTGGATTCGAACCTGACGCAGGGATTCTAACTTGTGCGGTTTTACCATCTGCTAATTGTAGCTCATTGCCTTCACTATCAGTAAAGGTTGCAGTGACCGCACCAAAAGATTCAATCAGAACTGTTTCTCCTGAAGGAATCTCAGTAACCATTTCGCCAGGCATCAAATCAATATCCAACGATGGATCGATTACGAATAGTTCGGAACTAATTTGTCCAGTTACGGCTTCCCCTTGCGCGTTCACGAAGCTCTGAGCTTCTACTGAAACAAGAGTTTCATTATCGACTTGTAGATCTGAAGCGACTTGACTATCGAAGTTAACATTTGCGTGAATTGTCGGTAGATACAAGTTTATTGCCGTACCGATATCTGAAAATTGCTTAGATTCTGAAGCTTCAGAAAAGCCTATAGCATCAGCCGATACAATAATTGCTTTATTGGTATCTAAATCAGTGTCTAATACCTTAATACTGTATTTACCTGATGCGTTAGAATTTCCTTCGGCTAAAACAGCTCCATCATTCGAAATTTTGACGACGCTATCTTCAATCGCTGTATTCTCATAATAGCTAGAGACTTCACCTTGTACCGTGTAGTAGAACAATTCAGAGAGTTTGAAAGTGTTTTGCGCAATTACGGCGCCATCTTCTAAGCCATCTTGAACCTTCAAAACGATGTCGTCGTGAATGATTGAGGCAAGAACAGAAGAAGATATCGTCAGTTCTCCGGTCTCTGAAACAGACAGCCCATTAGGCGCGTTGGTCAAAGAGAACTGAATATCAGAACCATTGTTTTCATCGTCTGGATCGGTGACTTGAACTTGAAAAGATAGTGATTCACCAGCTTCTACACTTAAGCTAGCAAAAGACTCTATTTGTACAGGGTCGTTGACTGCTGAAATTATTACAATGCCACTATTACTGATAGTAAATTCTTCATCTGAAACACTAAAAGATAAGTTCGCATCGCCATTGTAATCTTGCAATGCTGTAAGAGTAATCGAGTCACTGTTTTCTGTAATAGTTATGGCTGGGTTATCAATTGATAAGTTTGTAATTGTTAAAATACTAGAGTCGACATCTGTCACATTACTTAGAAGAGTTGCATGAGAAATAGTAAGAGCAACATCTTCATTAGTATTAAGCTGTAATGGTGTCTCTGCTACCGGAGTGTCGTTGACAGGCGTTACAGTTATTGAAAATGTTTGAGTGTCAGATAGGTTTGTATCACTTGAAGCGACGGCCTTAACGGTGATCTCACCAGATGTAAGGATACCTTCTAGTGGTATCCATGTGAGCAAACCATCACTGCTTAAAGTCATACCAGTAGGTATATTGGTTGCAGAGTAGGCCACGGGTTCTGAATGGTTTGTTGATAGTTGATATTGGTATTGAATGTCTTCTGTGGCGGTTGTACTTGCCGTAGAGTTGATTTCAAATGATGAGCTTGGTGGTGTTTGTGGGCTATTATCTGAACTGTCGCTACCGCATCCTGATAGAATTAGAGCGATGGTACTAGCTAGCAAACTAAGACGTTTCATGGAGTATCCATTCCTATTTATTATTAAGTTGCTTTTTATAGGTAAGAATGGAACTAACATCAAATCATTTGTATAGAAAATAGTTGCCCATTGAACTTTATTCACATTTTATATTTTAAAGTTAGGGTGAGGTCTCAATGTTATGTAATTGATAAAACTAATCTTTACCCTGAAGTATTTCTGCCCACGGTAAATCTGCATCACCGAGTACAATGAAGTTCGGGTTTTCTAGCGTTTCTCTTTCATTGTACGAAAGCGGCTCTAGCTGAGTACTTAAGATACGTCCGCCAGCTTCTTCAACAATGCACTGCGTTGCGGCTGTATCCCATTCTCCGGTTGGTCCAAGGCGCAGATAACAATCCACAGCCCCTTCTGCGACTAAACATGCCTTAAGCGCTGCTGAGCCTAGAGGAACCAAATCATAATTCCATGCTGAGCTCATACGGCTAGTGATGCGATTGATGTCTTGGCGACGGCTGATCGCCATGGCGATTGACTGGTTTGGCAGCTCGTGACGGTGCGTTTTGATTTTCACGCTGTCATTAAGGTCTGGGATCTTCCAAGCACCTTTGCCACTGTAAGCGTAATAGCTCACACCAGAAACGGGTGCGTATACCACCCCCATTACTGGCTTGTTATGCTCGATTAGGGCGATAATTGTCGCGAAATCACCACTTCGTGCGATGAACTCCTGGGTGCCGTCCAGTGGGTCAACTAACCAGTAGCGATCCCATTGAGAGCGTTGCTCTAGGCTGATGTCGGCGTCTTCTTCGGATAATACGGGAATATCAGGCGTCAATTCACTGAGTTTTTTTAATATCAGCTTATGTGCTGCAAGATCGGCACTGGTTACTGGAGTGTCATCACTCTTAATGAACTCTTCGTAATCCTTTTTCTCGTAGATCTCTAAGATGAGTTGACCAGCAGAGCGAGCAATCTCAATGACAGAGGGTAGGAGGTGAGACAAATCTTTTGTTATTGGCATAAATGTTCTCTTACTCTTAGAGCGAGCCTGAATGTTCTAGTTATTGTTTAATACACGAAGGCTTAAAAGCAGGGCTGTAATACTCCGAGCCTCACAGAAATCGAGATGTGTTAACAGTTCTTCGGCTTGAGCAAGTGGCCAGCGCACAATATCGAGAGGCTCTGGCTCATCACCTTCTAGCTTTTCTGGGTAGAGGTCTTCTGCAATAAACAGCGTCATTTTGCTAGAGAAGTAAGAGGGTGCAAGGATCACTTCCTTCAGCGGAGTAAGCTTGTTGGCACCGAAGCCTATCTCTTCTTTGAGTTCGCGAACGGCGGCTTCGTTTGGCTGCTCACCTGGATCAATCAGCCCTTTTGGAAAGCCAAGTTCGTAGCGTTCAGTTCCCGCTGCATATTCACGTACTAATAGAATATCGCCTTGCTCAGTAATAGGAACCATCATCACTGCGTTGCGCCCGCTGGGCTTCATGCGTTCGTAAGTGCGCTCTTCGCCGTTTGAAAAGCGTAAGTCGAGAGACTCGATAGAGAATAGTCTTGATTGAGCGACAGTTTGTTTAGCCAAAATCTCTGGCTTGGTCCTTTTCGTCATTGCGCTCGCTCCTTAGCTCATTGGAATTCTTTCTTATAAAGTCATTCTAATATAGGGGAAATGACCTTGAGTTCCTAGATCCGAGTTTTCATATCCGAAAATTATTGAAGCAGGAATCGATTACGATCACTTGAATACCTTACTCAAGATGGTAACGAGGTGAAAATATGGTTGTATAGCAAAAGAGTATAGAGAGAACGCGATAGTCCTAACTTGCTTATCCACATAACAAAAAAGGTTGATGCTTGCGCATCAACCTTTCAAATAACAACTAACACTAAATCAGTGATTAGTAGTAAGAGTGCTCACCACGATCGTGCTCAGTTGCATCACGAACAGCAGTCAGTTCACCTTCAAACTGTTGAAGAAGTTCTTTCTCGATGCCTTCTTTTAGCGTTACATCAACCATAGAACAACCGTTACAACCACCACCGAATGCTACAATAGCTGCGCCGTCTTCAGTGATTTCTACCAAGCTAACGTGACCGCCGTGACCAGCAAGTTGTGGGTTAACTTGTGTTTGAATTGCGTATTCAACACGTTCTAGAAGTGGTGCATCGTCTGCGACTTTACGCATCTTAGCGTTTGGTGCTTTAAGCGTTAGCTGAGAGCCCATTTTGTCAGTAACGAAGTCAATTTCAGCTTCATCTAGGAACGGTAGGCTTAGCTCATCTACGTATGCAGAGAAAGCTTCGAATTTAAGCTCTGTGTCAGACGCTTCGATAGCATCTGTTGGGCAGTAAGAAACACCACACTCAGCGTTTTGTGTGCCTGGGTTTACCACGAACACACGAATGTTTGTACCTTCAGGCTGCTGTGACAGCAGATTGGCAAAGTGAGTTTGAGCTGTTTCTGTAATAGTAATATTTGACACGACGAATACCTGAGTAGATTTGTAGGTTATTAGCGCCATTCTACTCCTGTCAGATTTGTAATTCAGCCCTTTTTTGTTGGATTGCTGTACAAGTAGTGATTCACAGCTTTTATCCAGAGGGCTCAGGAGTGCGGCAGATGCAGTAAATATCAATCCTTTTAACGTCCACTTCAAGTAGTAATTGGCATAATTGATACACAGTACTGCCGGTGGTTACAACATCATCAATTATCGCGACGTGAGAGGGGATAGTTCCTTGAACGTCTTGTTTTCGCAGCGCAAAAGCGCTCTTTAGATTGTGTAATCGTACGGATTTAGTCAGCCCCTGCTGGGAAGCCGTTGAGCGAATTCGACGAAAGAGCACATCACTTTCAACGCCAAGCTCTTGAGCCGTGTAGTCGGCTAGCAGCTTACTTTGATTAAAGCCGCGATGAGTATATCGACGCCAATGCAGCGGCACGCTGGTGATCAGCGGAGCAGGATATTCGATACGTGATGCCAATAGCTTAGATAGATCACGTGCAAACCAAAACTTATCAGCGTACTTCATTTGCTGAATGTAACCTGCTGTAGGGAAGGTGTAATCGCCGACACAGTAGAGGCGATGCCAAGGTGGAGGTTGAGATAAGCACTGTCCGCACTGTCCGCACTGCTCTACTGTGAGCAGTGTTTTTAAACCACATCGTTGGCAGCGTGGTACTGGCTGAAAGAGTTTGAGACAAGAATTGCACCATCGAGGATGTGTATCACTGGGCAGTTTATCAAGTTTGCACAGGTGGCATTGAGGTGTGACCAGACGTGGTGTGTGTTTTTGTAGCCAATCGGATAACATAGCTCGTGATGCTTTTGGGTTATGGTGTTCCTTTTGCTCACCATACTGAAAAGCGCGGATTATCGCTGATGGAAAAAGTAGGGAATATTGAGAATGAGTGACGCGTTATATTGGCATGTTTCTGGGCAAGGGCCTGATTTAGTACTGGTTCACGGCTGGGGAATGAACGGTGCGGTATGGCAACAAACCGTTAATGCATTACAAGCTGATTTTCGAGTGCATGTTGTCGATTTACCAGGGTATGGACACAGCGCGCACTGCCACGCTCAAGATCTTGAAGAGATTGCTCAGCAGCTTTTGGCCGAAGCACCAAAGCAAGCGATTTGGGTGGGTTGGTCACTTGGAGGCTTGGTCGCAACGCACATGGCTCTCCATCACTCAGATTACGTGAGCAAGCTGGTGACTGTCGCCAGTTCTCCCAAATTCGCCGCTGCAAAAGAGCCCGTGTTATGGCGAGGCATTCAGCCCAACGTATTAAGCGCATTCACCGAGCAACTGGTTGAAGATTTCCAAACCACCATCGAACGCTTTATGGCATTGCAAGCCATGGGCAGCCCTTCAGCAAGGCAAGATGTAAAACAACTCAAGCAAGCGGTGCTGTCTCGCCCGTTGCCGAACCCTGACTCATTATTGGCAGGATTAAAGATGCTGTCGGATGTCGATCTGCGTGAACAACTGCCTGAGATTTCAGTACCAATGCTACGCTTGTATGGTCGATTAGATGGATTGGTGCCAATCAAGGTTGCGAAAGACTTAGGCACAGCCTTGCCTCATACCGAGCAATACATATTTACCCAGTCTTCGCATGCACCGTTTATGACCGAAGCGGATGCCTTTTGCAGTGAGCTTGTCAGCTTCGCACAAAAATAATTGCTAAATATATATCCGGCTTGGTCGATATATAAGCTAATACCAATCACAGTAAGTAAGTGTTCAAAAATAGCGTAGGTAAAAGGCTTGAGAACAAGGCAGCTTTTTTTTGACAAGTAGTTTCGATAAGTAGTTATTCTACAATCAAAAAATCTAACGCCGTTATCGAGCATTTTAACAAGCTAGGATGATCAGTTATTTACTACGATTGGTATAACACCAACGTGTTGCATGATACTCAGACCTAACTCTCTCCAGAGCTGATTGCGCTAAGTTGGGCTATGCCTGTTGTGCGTTCTCGGTACAACAGTGCTATGGCAATAGTGATGGGCGATTCTTGAGGAGAGTTCGCGATGATTGTGTCACCTGCAACTGCAGTGAGTGTGCCACTAATCGCCCCGTCCGTTAATGTGCAAACAGAGCAAGTTGCGCGTGATAATAGAGTCCGAGAGCCTGTTGCTCCCGCAGTAGCATTGGCGAGAACCAATGCAGAGCGTAAGGTAAAATCAGACGATAAACGAAGGCAGCAGTCGGCTTGGGATCCTTCAGACCATCCAGGTTATGAAATGGAGAACGAGTCAGAGGCCAATTCGGTTAGCCAAGAAGAGCCACAAGACCCTTTTGATAGGCTGTTCAGCTTATTGGCACTGAAAACATACAGTGCTGATCAAGGCAAAGGTTATACTATGCGTTTCCGCCTGCCAAAGCATGTTTTAGATGCGGCGATTCAGGAAGGACAGATGGAGAAACGACGTAAGGTCATAAAGTATCATTATGGTCATGCTGTTGCGCCTCATGCTCCATCAGAGATGTTGGTCGTATTATAATTATACTCTTCATACTTGAAGCTGCAGCGTTGTTAACTGCGTAAGTTCACCCTAATCACATAGAACCCCTATGCTCATAGGGCTGAACTTCATTCCTTTGTAGGGAAAAGGTTGCCTAGCTGCAACTCCAATTATTTTGAGTATAAACACGAAGAATACAACCAAGCTTCGATGTCTTTTTTGAACACATAATAAAAAACCTGCATACCCTAAGGGATGCAGGTTTTCTGTTTTAAGCACATCAGCTTTTTAGATGAGCTAATGGATTACTTTTTCGCTTTAGCAAAAGCGGCAGCGAATGCACCACCCATCGCGGCATTTTGTTGTGGCTCTTCACGACGGCGTTGGCCACCTTGTGAATTTTGATGCGAGCGGTTTTGTGTGCGAGGTGCACTTGAACGTTGAGCACGGTTGTCTTGTCCAGGCTCGTCCTTCATACGCATGCTCAGTGCAATACGTTTACGCTGAACATCCACTTCCATCACCTTCACTTTCACGATGTCGCCCGCTTTAACCACTTCACGTGGGTCAGAGACAAAGCGATCGGTGAGTGCTGAAATATGAACTAAGCCATCTTGGTGAACACCAATATCAACGAAGGCACCAAAGTTAGCCACGTTCGATACCACACCTTCTAGAATCATGCCTGGTTCTAGGTCTGAAACGCTGTTTACGCCATCTGCGAAGGTTGCAGTCTTGAACTCAGGGCGAGGGTCGCGTCCCGGCTTATCCAGCTCCTTGATGATGTCGGTGACCGTTGGAACACCAAAGTTTTCATTGGTGTAATCAACCGCGTGCAAACCACGTAAGAAGTCGGTGTTACCCACCAGAGATTTGATGTCTTTGTGGTTTTTCTCGGCAATGGTTTTCACTACTGGGTAAGCTTCTGGGTGAACCGATGATGCATCTAACGGGTTCTTACCATCCATAATACGTAGGAAACCAGCACACTGTTCAAAGGCTTTTGGCCCTAAGCGAGCGACTTTCTTTAGCGTAGTACGTGCTTCGAAGCGACCATTCTCATCACGGAAATCCACGATGTTCTGAGCGATGGTGCTAGAAAGGCCGGCTACGCGAGTAAGTAGCGCGGCAGACGCTGTATTCACATCAACGCCTACGGCGTTTACACAGTCTTCGACAATCGCATCTAGGCGCTTAGCGAGCATAGTTTGGCTCACATCGTGTTGGTATTGGCCCACACCGATCGATTTAGGGTCAATCTTCACTAGCTCTGCCAGTGGATCTTGCAGACGACGAGCAATAGACACCGCACCACGGATTGATACATCCATGTTCGGGAACTCTTTTGCAGCTAGTTCAGACGCGGAATACACCGATGCGCCCGCTTCGCTAACAATGATCTTTTGCGCTTTTAGGTTGCCGCGTTTAATTACGTCAGCCACAAAGCTGTCGGTTTCGCGTGAAGCCGTACCGTTACCAATCGCAATCAAATCAACATTGAATTGACGAACCATCTGCTCAACCACGTGTGCCGATTTGTCGTATTGCTTTTGAGGTGGGTGAGGGTAAATAGTTTCTGTTGCCAAAACCTTACCGGTTGAATCCACGACAGCGATTTTCGAACCGGTACGTAAACCTGGGTCCAAGCCTAAGGTTGCTCGAGGACCAGCTGGCGCTGCCATGAGTAGGTCTTTTAGGTTGGTTGCGAATACTTCAATCGCTTCGATCTCTGCACGCTCTTTCATTGCGCCCATCAATTCAGTTTCCATGTGCATAGAAACCTTGATGCGCCATGCCCAGCTAATCACTTGCTTACGCCAAGCATCCGCAGGTGCGCTGCTTAGGGTAATGCCGTAGTGATCAGAGATGATGTTTTCGCAGTATGAACCACGTACACCTTCTTCTTGCTCTGGGTCTGCGTTCATTGCCAGTGTTAAGAAGCCTTCATTACGGCCTCGTAGCATTGCAAGAGCACGATGTGACGGTACTTTGCTGAGTGTTTCGTTGTGCTCGAAGTAGTCTTTGAACTTCTCGCCTTCTTGCTCTTTATCTGTCACTACACGAGCGACTAGCTCTGCGTTGCGTGTTAGGTGTTGGCGAATCTTTTCTAGTAGGTTTGCGTCTTCCGCAATGCGTTCCATGATGATCGCACGAGCACCATCGAGAGCAGCTTTGGTATCGGCAATGCCTTTATCGTTGCTGATGAAGTTCGCCGCTTCCGTTTCTGGATCGTGCTGCGGTTCATTCCACAGTGTGTCGGCAAGTGGTTCTAAGCCCGCTTCAATCGCGATCTGGCCTTTAGTGCGACGCTTTGGTTTGTAAGGTAGGTATAAATCTTCTAGACGAGTCTTGCTGTCGGCTTGAGTGATATCACGCTCGAGTTCTGGCGTGAGTTTACCTTGGTCTTGAATCGACTTAAGAATCGTTTGGCGACGATCATCAAGCTCACGAAGGTAAGAAAGGCGACTATCAAGGTTACGTAATTGGGTATCGTCTAAGCCACCCGTGACTTCTTTACGGTAGCGGGCAATAAAGGGAACAGTGTTACCGTCGTCAATTAGGTTGACTGCGGCGATGACTTGCTCTGAACGAACATTCAGTTCTTCAGCAATCAGTCGACAGATAGCTTGGCTCATCCGATGAATCTCTTATTTAATATCGTGACAAATACATGGGGGTGAGCGTACGCTTTTTCTAGCTATGACTGTGTAATTATCCTGTCAGAAGTCGAATTTCCGTTTGTGATACCCGCTTTGTGCGAGATCTCTTACAAGTGATGTGAGACTAAGTCGCTTTAGACCGATGAAATCGTCTTGATGTTACACTAAGTTGCTGATTTTATTTGATTGTGTGTTTGTGGGCGTATTTCTCACCTGAAATGTTTTTTAAGACTATCTAGGAAACACGGCTATTTGCCGTAATATTTAACTTGTCGACAGGGAGTTGGCAGGAACAGGAAAAAGCCTAATGGACTAGGTATCTTCAGGATGAAGATTTGATTACTTAGGATGAGTGGTCAGCAAGGAAGTGATAATCTCTGGATGAGATTCGCCAGTCAGGATGACAGGCTAGAATGGACACCGCTAGGATGGCGATGAACAAAAAGGAAATTGGTTAAAGGATTTAGCCACTATCAAGGAAAGATGCAGGGAGCACCTTATCTCGAAGAGATAAACAGTAGCCGGATTGCTGCGATAGAGACTTAACCCCGCTAGGCGAAAGCCTTGCGGGGTTTTCTTTTATCTGGAGTTTGGGTTTGCTGAACACTCAGTTTATCGCTAAGTGTTTATTAAGTTTGGTTATTCGTTGTCTGCGTAGCGAATCGAGTTAATGAACCACTCTTTGTCGCCTTCCGGTGTTTTTACCGTAAACTCATCATCCACTTCTTTCTTGAGCAGAGCTCTAGCCATTGGTGAGTCGATAGATATATAGCCTTTAGCATCGCCGTAGATCTCTTCTGGGCCGACAATTCGAAACTTCTTAATTTCCCCATCATCATTCTCAATTTCGACCCAAGCACCGAAAAAGACCTTACCTTCTTGTTGAGGTGAGTAATCCACGATCGTGACATCAGGTAGGAACTTTCTTAAGAAACGCACTCGGCGATCAATCTGACGAAGCAAACGCTTATTGAAGGTGTAATCTGCGTTTTCTGAACGATCTCCTAGGCTTGCAGCCCAAGTGACTATTTTGGTGATCTCTGGACGCTTCTCGTGCCATAAGTGGTCATGTTCTGCTTTGAGTTTGTTATAACCTTCTCGGGTGATAAGTTTGGTTTTCATAAATCTGACTTAATGAAATGATGATCTAAGATAGAATATATAGAAAGGCAACATACGTTAACAATTATTTAGGCGACTTTTTCTCCAATAATGTTACATTTTTAATGTCTTATACCAATATACAATTTACCAAGAATGCTTAACCTTAGGTTTAAGCTTTAATAGGTGGAACCATTACATGCAAGAAAACTACAAAATTTTAGTGGTCGATGACGATGCTCGTTTACGTGCACTGTTAGAACGCTATCTGTCAGAGCAGGGCTTTCAAGTGCGTAGCGTGGCAAACAGTGAGCAGATGGACCGCCTGTTAACCCGTGAAAATTTTCACTTGATGGTATTGGATTTAATGTTGCCGGGCGAAGATGGTCTATCGATCTGTCGTCGTCTAAGAAACGCAAACAACTCGCTACCTATCCTTATGCTGACAGCAAAGGGGGATGAAGTGGATCGCATTGTGGGCTTGGAAGTGGGTGCGGATGATTACCTGCCAAAACCATTTAACCCACGTGAACTGCTTGCTCGTATCAAAGCGGTAATGCGTCGCCAAGTGATTGAAGCGCCGGGCGCACCAAGCACAGAAGAATCTGTGGTTGAGTTTGGTGAATTCCGCTTAAATCTAGGTACGCGTGAGATGTTCCGCGGTGAAGATCCGATGCCTCTTACCTCAGGTGAATTTGCGGTTCTTAAGTCACTAGTGACTAACGCGCGTGAGCCAATGTCTCGCGATAAGTTGATGAACATGGCGCGCGGCCGTGAGTATTCAGCGATGGAACGTTCTATCGATGTTCAGATTTCTCGTCTGCGTCGTCTAGTGGAAGAAGATCCAAGTAAACCTCGTTATATCCAAACGGTGTGGGGCTTGGGTTACGTATTCGTTCCAGATGGCAAAGCTGTGTAATTCAGCTTAATAAGCTCTACAGTAGCTTTATCGATTCTGTGAATCTTACGGGTCATCTCATTAATATGCGATGGCCCGTTTTCTATTCAGCACAATGGTTTAGAGTTATAGTCATATAACACTTTCTTTATCTTTCTACATCTCGGGTACCCCATGCGTATACGTAGCTCCTTTACTCAGTCGATAGTGCTTTTCTTAACGCTATTGGTCGCTAGCCAAATTTTTTCTTATTACGCGGTGTTTAACTATGCGTTGATGCCAAGTTTGCAGCAGTTTAATAAGATTTTGGCTCACGAGCTAAACCTGGTATTGGACCAAGGCAGTGATATCGAGATCGATGCGCCATTGCGTCAGCGTGTGCTTGAACAGCTCGGGGTAACCGTTCACGCCAAGGGCAGCGAAGCGGCGGGTGAGTATTACCATGCGGTCGCAATCGACCTGATGAGTGAGGAGATGACCAAGGAGCTGGGTTCTGAAACTGAAGTGCGGCTGATCTTGGGTAAAGAGAGCTATGTGCTTTGGATGGACATTGCGCAGTTACCCAACTCTTTAATTCGTATTCCGTTATCAGAGCTGCAAGAAGAGGATTTTGCACCACTGTTTCGTAACAGTCTGATCATGGCGCTGTTGATTGTCGCAGGTGGTTGGCTGTTTATCCGATTGCAAAACCGTCCGTTGATCGCGCTAGAGAAAGCGGCGCAAGGTGTCGGGCGAGGTGATATTCCACCGCCATTGCCAGTTCAAGGCGCACAAGAGATTCGCTCGGTAACTCGAGCCTTTAACCAGATGTCGAAAGGCATCCAAGAGCTAGAAGAAGACCGCGCCTTGTTGATGGCGGGTATCAGCCATGATTTACGTACTCCGTTAACGCGTATTCGCTTAGCAACCGAGATGATGTCGCCAGAAGACAGCTATTTGGCGGAAGGCATCATCAGTGATACCGAAGAGTGTAACGAGATCATCAGTCAGTTCATGGATTACCTAAAGCCTGTTGACAGAGACTCATTCCAAGCGGTGTTTGTCGATGATATTGCGCGAGAAGTCTCTAGCTCTGAAGGTGGCTATGAGGTCCAGATTGAAACCGATATTCCAGAAACCATGAAACCTGCGTTGGGCAACCCGATCGCAATGAAGCGTGCTGTGAGCAACTTGGTGGTGAATGCGCTGCGTTACGGTAATGGTTGGGTCAAGGTATCAACTGGTATGACGGCGGATAACAAGCTTGCTTGGGTGACGGTAGAAGATAACGGGCCGGGTATTCCACAAGACCAGATCGGAAAGCTGTTTGAACCTTTCACGCGTGGTGACACGGCTCGTGGTAGCGAAGGAACGGGCTTGGGCTTAGCAATTGTGAAACGTATCGTTAGCCAGCATCAAGGTGCTGTTGTGGTCAATAACCGCAGTGAAGGTGGCTTAAAAGCGCAGATCAGTTTCCCGGTTAAGCCCTAGTTATCATCGGTCCGTTTGATGACGATAAGTTCGGTTCGGGGAACGGTTAAGAGATCCCCGACTCGGTCATTCTTCCCTCTCCGAGGATGACGAATTGCTAACCATGGACTTTGATGATGAAAGTTTACTTTGATCGTCATTCCCTATCGTGAGGAACGAGCGAATAGGGAATCTCGCTCTTGCTTGATGAAAGTAACGCACACTAAAAAGGCTTCCTTGAGGAAGCCTTTTTTACGTTTGAATACGGTCTCAGTGTTAACTATGCCTTAGTGTTAACTACGCCTTAGAGTAAACATCGCGTTCACCCAACCAACGGTTGATGATCGCCTTAGCATTGTCTGGGTAGCTATCGTGAATATGACGCGCAATACGCTGCACTTCAGGTATCAAACGTTGGTCACGAATTAGATCGGCGATCTTGAAATCAGCCAAGCCAGTTTGTTTGGTACCGAGCAATTCACCGGGGCCACGGATTTCTAAGTCGCGCTGTGCAATCACAAAGCCATCGTTACTTTCACGTAGCACACCTAGGCGTTTCTGAGCGGTTTTAGACAGCGGAGAGTGATACAACAATACACAATGACTTGCGACCGAACCTCGGCCGACACGGCCACGCAGTTGGTGCAGTTGCGCTAGGCCAAGACGTTCTGGGTTCTCGATGATCATTAAGCTCGAATTCGGAACATCCACACCCACTTCAATCACGGTTGTCGCAACCAATAGATGCAGCTTGTTCTCTTTGAACTCTCGCATCACCGCTTGTTTCTCGGCGGGTTTCATACGGCCATGGACTAAACCAATTTTTACGTCAGGCAGTTTGCGTTGTAGCTCTTCTGCTGTATCAGCTGCAGCTTGAGCTTCCAGTACTTCCGATTCATCAATCAGCGTACATACCCAGTAGGCTTGTTTGCCTTCATTGAGACACGCATTTTTCACACGTTCAACAATGTCATCGCGCTTGGTATCAGGAATTGCCACGGTTTGAATTGGGGTTCGTCCCGGTGGCAGTTCATCAATAATCGAAGTTTCGAGGTCGGCATAGGCCGTCATTGCTAACGTTCGTGGGATTGGGGTAGCGGTCATGACCAACTGATGTGGGTAGTAGCCTTGCTTTGCGCCTTTCTCACGTAGCTCTAATCGCTGGTGGACACCAAATCGGTGTTGCTCATCAATGATCACTAAACCAAGGTTTTTGAACTCGACATGCTCTTGGAACAGGGCATGAGTACCGACCACCATTTGCGCTTCGCCACTGGCAATACGTGTTAGTTCAGTTTCACGAGCTTTGCCTTTGAGCTTACCTGCTAGCCATCCAACTTGAATACCCATTGCCTCAAACCAGTTGGCAAAGTTAATCGCGTGTTGTTCTGCGAGTAGTTCAGTGGGTGCCATAAGTGCTACTTGCTGACCATGTTCGAGTGCGCGAACGGCTGCCAGTGCGGCGACTAAGGTTTTACCAGAGCCCACATCACCTTGCACTAAACGCATCATAGGATGCGGCTTTTCCAAGTCAGCTTCGATCTCTTTGGTCACTCGTGCTTGGGCATTGGTTGGTGAAAACGGCAGCTGAGCCAGTAGCTTATCTTTAAGGGTGTTTACTGGAGGAAAAGGCATTGCCTTGTCTTGCTGCCCTTTGCTACGAACAGACAACATAGACAGGTTTTGAGCCAGTAACTCTTCCATAATTAGGCGCAGTTGCGCAGGGTGCTTGCCTTCATCAAACAGCTCTAGGTCAATGCCCGGGGGCGGCCTGTGAATGGTATGCAGTGCTTGTGCGAGGGTAATTTGGTGGTCGTATAAACCTGATGGGAGAAGCTCGTTAACTGCGGCCTTGTCGATTAGCTCTAAGGCTTGATCGGTAAGATTACGCAGCGTGACTTGTCTTAGCCCTTCGGTGGTTGGGTACACCGGAGTCAGATTGGCTTCAACGTCTGGCTGTTGCCTCGGCGCAAAGAATTTGTAGTCAGGGTGGACGATCTCAAGCCCCATATTACCGCGCTTGATCTCACCATAAGCATGCACTTGTTTGCCTTCGGCAAAGTTATTCTTCATGCCTGCAGTGAAGTTGAAAAAACGCAGTGTAATAGTGCCATTACCATCACTGATCTTTACTGCGAGCATCTTACGTTTACCGAAAATGGTATCGACGTGCATTACCTTGCCTTGCACTGCTGCCCATAAACCAGCATGCAGTTTTACGATTGGATAGATACGCGTTCGATCTTCGTAGCGCAAAGGCAGGTGAAATAGCAGGTCTTGTACATTGTTAAGCCCAACCTTCTCTAGTTTCTCTGCGACTTTAGCGCCGACTCCAGATAAAGAGTTGAGAGGGATAGCAGATAAAAGCTGTGACATAACAAGGCTCATAAACGTAAGAGAGATGATCTATTCAAGCATTTTACTGGATTTTTGTACAGGCAGGAATGGGAGGGAGCGCGGTAAATACTAGGATTACGGTTATAAAAATCCCCTTAAGCGATAAAGCATTAAGGGGATTTAAATTCTTGGCAAAACTATTATCAAGTTTAAACGTTAGTTCTTACGACGTCTTACTTTCAGCGCGTGTGGCATCACACGTAGCTTTTTCATAATACTTGCAAGATGAACACGATCTTTGGTGGTCAGCAAGATAGTCACTGTGTACAGGCGTCCATCACGTTCTTCAGTTGAAATACCGTGAATGTTCGAGCCTGTTTTCGAGATAACGTTAGTTAACTCAGCCAGTGCACCTTGGTGATTCTGCAGATCAACCTGAAGTTCAGCAGTGAACTCTTGGTCGTAATCGTCAGACCATTCAACCGCCATGTATTTGTCTGGTTCTTTCTGGTAACCACGAACGTTTGGACACGTTTCACGGTGAACCACAAGGCCACGACCTGGCGATACATGGGCAATGATGTGATCATCTGGAATTGGGTGACAACAGTTAGCGAACGTCAGTAGTAGACCTTCAGCACCACGGATAGCCAATTTCTTCCTTGGTGTGTCGCTGTTGTTTTCCACTTCAGTCAGTTCGTCAGCATCACCCAGTAGACGACGAGCAATAACGATACTCATCAGCTCACCAAGACCAATCGATGCCAGTAAGTCTTCAACATTGTCTAGGCGAAGATCAGACAATACGTGGTCGATATTCTCTTGGCCGATATCGCCAATAGAGTGTTCGCCAAGTGCATGATTCAGTAGACGACGGCCTAGCGTGATCGACTCTTCACGACGCATCGTTTTCAGAACCTGACGGATCTTAGTACGTGCACGCGATGTCACCACGTAGTTGAGCCATGCTGCGTTCGGGCGTGCGCCCGGAGCACTGATGATCTCAATGGTTTGGCCATTCTTCAGCGATTTGCTGAGTGGGTAAGGGTTCATGTCTACACGAGCACCTACACACATGTTGCCGACATCGGTATGTACCGCGTAAGCAAAATCGACCGCTGTTGCGCCTGCAGGAAGTTCGACAATGCGACCCTTCGGCGTGAACACGAAGATCTCATCTGGGAACAGATCAGACTTAACGTTTTCAATGAATTCGAATGAGTTACCCGCGCTTTGTTGCAGCTCAAGTAAGCTCTGCATCCAACGTTGTGCTTTAACCTGTGCGGTTGTGCCATTACTGCTGCGTGAGCCGTTGCCTTTGTAAGACCAGTGCGCTGCGACACCTTTGTCTGCCATTTGATCCATATCTTCAGTACGGATCTGAACCTCAACTGGCACCCCGTGAGGGCCGATCATTGACGTGTGCAGAGATTGGTAGCCGTTGGCTTTTGGTACCGCAATGTAATCTTTCATGCGGCCAGGGCGAGGCTTGTACAGGCTGTGAGCCTGACCAAGTACGCGATAACAAGTATCTGGGGTATCAACCACGACGCGGAAAGCGTAGATGTCCATAATGGTGTGGAAGCGCTGCTCTTTAGTTTTCATCTTGTTGTAGATGGAGAACAGGTTTTTTTCACGACCAAGTACGCGAGCAGGCAAACTGACCTCTTTAAGGCGGCCTTCAATTTCGCTATGGATACGTTGGATCATTTCCTTACGGTTACCACGCGCAGCTTTCACTACGTTTTTAAGTACGCGATAACGGTTAGGATAGAGGGCTTCAAAGCCTAGCTCTTCTAGTTCGGTCTTGATGTTATGAATACCAAGACGGTGAGCTAGTGGAGAATAAATCTCTAGGGTTTCACGAGCAATACGACGCTTTTTGTCAGGACGAAGTGCCCCAAGCGTGCGCATGTTGTGAGTACGGTCAGCTAATTTGATCAAGATAACGCGGATGTCTTGCACCATGGCGAGAACCATCTTGCGGAAGTTCTCTGCTTGCGCTTCTTTGCGATCACGAAATTTAAGCTTATCCAGCTTAGATACACCATCAACCAATTCAGCAACGGTATTGCCAAATTTTTCCTCTAGATCTTCTTTAGTGACATCACAGTCTTCGATGACATCATGAAGCAGAGCAGCTTGCAGGGTTTCGATATCCAGACGCATTTCTGCCAGGATTCTTGAAACAGCTACAGGGTGGATAATGTATGGTTCACCGCTTGAGCGGGTTTGCCCTTCATGGGCGTCTCTCGCTACCACATAAGATTGACGCAGAGCCTCAATTTGAGGCTCTGTTAGGTATTCTTGGGCAACGTCTTTGAGGCTATCGAATAGATACAAATTAAAGGCCCGGAAGGTTAATTAGTTCGAATGACGTTCTTAACGAGTGTGAGCGATGCTGCTTACTGCTGCAAGTTCAGCCGCTTCTTGCTCTTGTTGCTCTTGACGTTCACGAGCATCTAGTACGTCTTTAGTGATAAGACCTTCTTCGATTTCGCGAAGAGCGATAACCGTTGGCTTATCGTTTTCTTCAGGCACTAGTGAATCTTTACCGCCAGTTTGCATTTGACGTGCGCGGCGAGCCGCAATAAGAACTAGGTCGAAACGGTTGCCAACTTTTTCAACAGCGTCTTGAACAGTTACGCGTGCCATGAGGACTCCAAATAGTAATTAACTAATAAATTTTTGATGACGAGAAAGTATACAAGTTTAACTAGATACTTTCTAGATCACCGTATACTTATCTCAATAGAAAATCTAGGGGATCTAGATTATTCCGCTAATAAAGCAGTAAGCATGCCGCTGTATTTCGCTGCTTGCTTATCTTCTTTTAAGCGTTCCGCACGAATGATAGCTCTGAAGTCCATTAGGGCTGCATCAAAGTCGTCATTCACGATCACATAATCATATTCTGCATAGTGAGAAATCTCTGATTTTGCTTCGCTCATGCGTTTCGCAATAACTTCGTCGCTGTCTTGACCGCGAACATTCAAACGACGCTCTAGCTCACCATTTGATGGTGGAAGAATGAATACACTCTTCGCTTGAGGCATTTGTTCACGGATCTGACGAGCACCTTGCCAGTCGATATCTAGGAACACATCGATACCGCGGTTTAGGTTTTCTTCAATCCAAACGCGTGAAGTACCGTAGTAGTTGCCGAACACTTCAGCGTACTCTAGGAATTCACCTTTAGTAATAAGGTCTTCAAAATGATGCTTCTCTACGAAGTGGTAGTGAACACCATTTTCTTCACCAGGGCGCATACCGCGAGTGGTGTGTGAAACAGATACCTTCATTGCGTAGGTTGGATTGGTTTCTAGCATTGCTGAGATCAAGCTCGACTTACCTGCGCCACTAGGTGCAGATACGATGTAAAGAGTACCTTTGCCCATCTGTATATTTCCACTGTTGGTTGGATTGAGTGAAGGCAATAAACCTACACTTTAAAAGATAGCACTGACTCTAATTTTTGTTCCGATGGCGCATCTACTAATTGTGCCGTTGGTTACGTCTATAAAGAGATAACGAGTAAAACTAATAGAAGCAACTGGTGAAAATTAGGTCAGAAAAATGGAGGCGAAGAGTAGCATATTTAGATGATTGAGAACAACTGGCTTGATCGTTATTTATCAGCAAATGATCTTCTCAAAGATCTTTGTATAAATGTAATGACTCGTCATCGGTACTTTTTTATGTGATCTGGACAAAATTTGTTGAAGTTTTAATCTCAATCCTTACAATCCGCGCAAACGATTAAATGCTGTATATATCTAGTGATATGGACTAGATGTTTCTACTACCGAGCCTACCTTGGTGACTACAGTTTTTAGTGTAGAGACCTCTCTATTCTCACAGCATTTGAATCACCAAATTCTTAATTTATTGCAAAGGTTTTGTTGTGAGTACCGATTCCACCCTGAAAGCCCAGAACACCTCTGGCTCGCTTGATTCGATGTTTAAAATCACTGAAAGAAAAACCACGATTGGCACTGAGCTGTATGCGGGTTTCATTACTTTCTTGGCGATGAGTTACATTCTGGCGGTTAACCCAGCAATTTTGGGTGATATTCCAGGCATGGACAAAGGTGCCGTGTTTACTGCAACGGCTCTGTCTGCGGCAATCGCAACCCTAATTATGGGCATTTGGGGCAACTACCCAGTGATGCTTGCGCCGGGCATGAGCATGAACGGCTTCTTCAAAGGCTTACTATTAAGTGGTTCAGTCGCAGTACTTTGGAATGAGGCGCTGTTCGGCATTTTCCTGTCAGGTATCCTGTACCTCGCGTTCTCGTTAACTAATATTCGTAAATCGATGATTGAATCGATTCCTGAAGATTTGAAGTTGGCGATTACGGTGTCTCTTGGACTGTTCATTGCTTTCTTAGGTCTTAAGAATGCGGGCATCATCGTTTCTAACCCATTCGTATTGGTTGGCTTAGGCGACATTTCCGATCCAAAAGTGATCATCGCTTATGTGAGCATCTTCATCGCACTGGGTTGTATGGTTCGCGACATCAAGCTAGCAACGTTCATCTCGTTCGTTTCAGCTATTGTGTTGACGATTCTTGCTGACGTCTTCATGGGCACTTCAAACGCACCAATCCCAGAGCAGTTCATTGCTATGCCACCAAGCATGGCTGGCAGCTTCGGCGCTATCTTTGATTTCTCTGCTTTCACGCCAGAGAAAATGTTCGACCTACTGTTCATCGTACTTATCTTCTTGATTGTCGATTTCTTTGATGGCTTGAGCACCATTGTCGGCGTTGGCCGTGATGCGGGCATCATCGATAAAGACGGTAAGGTGCCAAACGCGAAATCGGCTCTAGTAGCAGATGCGGGCGGTACTGTGATTGGCTCTATTCTTGGTACCACATCAATTACCGCATTCTCTGAGTCTGGCATCGCTTCTTCTCAAGGTGCGAAAACGGGCTTGGCAGCAGTCATGGTGGCTGGTCTGTTCCTAATCTCGCTATTCCTATACCCAATCTTCTCTATCTTCTCGGCTGCAATGGTTGCACCGGCGATGGTAGTGGTTGGCATCTATATGGTCGGTCGCCTTGGTCAGATTAATTGGGAAAAGAAAGAGTCACGCATTGCAGCCTTTTTTACCATCATGTTCACAGTGCTAAGCTTCTCTCCTGCGAACGGTATGGCGATGGGCTTCATCAGCTACGCATTCACAATGGTTGTGGCAGGTAAGCGCAAAGAAGTACACCCGCTTATCTACGGACTGTGTGTGGTGTTCTTAACTTACCTGATTCTGCTTTAAGGCTAATTAGTCACTAAGAAGTCGCTAAGTAAAAGACAAACAGATGGCTCTGCAGTGAATGCGGGGCCATTTTTGTATTTGTTGCTTTTTACCGTTGCTTCTTAATGTTGGTTACCGATGAGTTGATGGCGTTAGCCTAAAGTCGGTGCTTTGACAGTACGCGACTTATATTGATGCATGCTATTGTAGAGACTGGATTAATTATTTTTTGAAGAGTGACTATGCCTTCTCACTTACCTAAATCTTTTAGTAAGCCGTTTTTAAAAGTATTCCACATTATGGAAGCGGTATTGCTGGTGGCGATCACGCTCGCGACCTTGTTTGCGATGGTCGAAGAGTTCATGCATGTCTTCGCTGAACGCCGAGTGCAATTGACCGACATTCTGCTGATGTTTATCTATTTAGAAGTGTTGGCGATGGTTCAGCAGTTTGTAATGAACGGTAAGATCCCAGTGCGATACCCAATCTATATCGCGATGATGGCGATTGCTCGTTACATCACTTTGGGCATGAAAGAACTCGATGCGGTATTGATCGTTTGGTTATCTTTAGCGGCATTTATCTTAGCAGCAGCAACTCTGTTGATTCGAGTCGGTCACCATTACTGGCCATATGTCGATCTCAGAACTAAGCAGCCGGACGAGTAAATTTTTTGAGATCAAAGTCTTACAAATCAAGCCCGGCGACCTAGCTGGGCTTGAATTCAAGCCAACCGAACAAAAAAACATCAAATTGTCCAAATAACGCTTTACAAGCAGGCTCAGATCACCAAGAATGGCGTCGCTCTGTTCTCAGGGTTATTAAATGAAACATCCAGTTGTAAAGTAGAACCCTTAGTATTGCTTCATTGTTATTCTCAGTGTTTCCCTTAGCTTCATAGATACATTAAATAATTCAAGCTTTCAGCGCATCGCACTTTTGGCGATTAATTTTTTATTTTTATATAAGGGACACATCATGTCTAACAAAGTAAACGGCGTAGTAAAATGGTTTAACGAAGAGAAAGGCTTCGGTTTCCTAACTCAAGACAACGGCGGCGCTGACGTATTCGTACACTTCCGTGCAATCGCTTCTGAAGGTTTCAAGACTCTTAAAGAAGGCCAACAAGTGTCTTTCGAAGTAGAGCAAGGCCAAAAAGGTCTTCAAGCTGCAAACGTTGTAGCTCTATAAGATTTTAAGTCGGCGCAGGTTGCAACAGCAACTTGCGTCACTTTCTCTCTCAAATCTGTTTCCCCCTCAGCTTTACCGCAACACTCTTCTCCACTAGCAATACCCCCTCTAAATATTCAAAAATCCTGTTTTATATCCGTCATCTCGTTCTATCTATCGCTGTATCTGTTCTTTGCTCTAACTCAATCTTCTACGTAACAACCAGTCACTTGCTCATCCTGATTGCCATTACTGTATCCATAAAAAAAGCCCCTAAAATTAGGAGCTCATTTTGGTCTAATCAACACTGTTAGTTAATCAACACAGATTAGGCTGATTACTCTGTATCGTGTACCGCTTACAGACTGTTATTCAATGTTCTGAATTTGCTCACGCATCTGTTCGATAAGAACCTTAAGCTCTACGCCTGATGCTGTGATGTCTGTGCTGATAGACTTAGACGCTAGCGTGTTTGACTCACGGTTGAACTCTTGCATCATGAAGTCTAGCTTACGGCCACAAGCGCCACCTTTCTTCAGTACTGCATTTGCTTCTTTCACGTGAGAATCTAGACGGTCTAGCTCTTCTGCTACGTCTGACTTCTGCGCAAGTAGGATAAGCTCTTGCTCAACACGAGAACCTTCAAGTTCGATTTTCGCATCTTCAAATTTGGTAAGAAGACGCTCACGTTGCCACTCTAGGATCTCAGGCATGCGTGCACGAACTTTCACTACTTCTTCAGTGATTGCATCTAAGCGCTGTACGATTAGCGCCTTCATGTTCTCACCTTCACGAGCACGAGCATCAATGAACTCTGCGATAGCATCGTTGAATGCTTCAAGTAGGTCTTTGTTGATGGCATCCATGTCTTGCTCTGGCGTTTCCATCACACCAGGCCAATTCATGACTTGGAATGGGTTCAAACGGCTGTCTTCACCTGTCATCGTCATTACTTGGTTCGCAGCATTGATTACTTGCTGAGCCAAACCTTCGTTAATGCTTAGTTCGCCCTTTGCAGCAGGGTTTGCTTCAAAGCGTAGGTTACATTCAACCTTACCGCGTGCAAGACGCTTACGGAAACGCTCACGCAAGATTGGCTCTAAACCACGGAACTGTTCAGGCATACGGAAGTAAGTTTCTAGGTAGCGTTGGTTTACACTACGGATTTCCCATACTGCGCTGCCCCAATCGCCTTTTACTTCTTTGCGTGCGTACGCGGTCATACTATAAATCATCGAATTTTCCTGTCTTTTATCATTCTGAAAATAACGCGCACGCATAGTATCACGATATGGTGTGCTCTCGAAGCCTGTCGCTTTTCACTGTAAATAGCCTTTCGTGATAAATAGCTTTGAACGGTAAATAGATTTGCACGATAAACTGCTATATAATCTTGCCCCAATCAAAACTGTCTCACCCCTTTCTTAGGTGATGCACTCTTTCGATAGTAAATCACTTCAGACTGTTAATAAGGTAGATACCAATGCGTCCAAATGACCGCGCTGTAGATCAAATTCGTCCAATTAAAATTACTCGTAACTACACAGCTTATGCTGAAGGTTCTGTATTAGTTGAGTTCGGCAACACTAAAGTTCTATGTAATGCGACGGTAGAAGAAAACGTACCGCGTTGGTTAAAAGGCCAAGGAAAGGGTTGGGTAACGGCTGAATACGGCATGCTGCCACGTGCAACGCACACTCGTAACCGTCGTGAAGCGGCGAGCGGCAAGCAAGGTGGTCGTACGATGGAAATCCAACGTCTGATCGCTCGTAGCCTACGTGCTGTTGTTGACCTGAAAGTAATGGGTGAAATTATGATCACTGTCGATTGTGATGTTATCCAAGCAGACGGCGGTACTCGTACTGCTTCTATCTCAGGTGCAAGCGTTGCAATGGCTGATGCTATCAACAGCCTACTCGCAAGCGGCAAACTGAAAAAGAACCCAATGAAAGGCCACGTAGCGGCAGTTTCAGTGGGCATCGTTGGTGCACAAGCACTGTGTGACCTTGAGTACGTTGAAGACTCAGCAGCCGATACCGACATGAACGTTGTAATGACGGAAGACGGTAAGATGATTGAGATTCAAGGTACCGCAGAAGGCGAACCGTTCAGCCACGAAGAGTTGATGCAGCTTTTAGCCCTGGCGAATAAGGGCATTGCTGATATTGTTGAAGCGCAGAAAGCTGCGTTGGCCGACTAGTCATTTTTAATAGCTCCCAATTTGGGGGCTATTTTTTTGTCTGTAAAACCTGAAAGGGTGGTACAGGGCGTAAGTTAAGTTTTATTGAGTAAACATAGAGGATGAACATGAAAGCATATCAACGTGAATTTATTGAATTTGCACTAGAGAAAGAAGTACTTAAGTTTGGTGAGTTTACTTTAAAGTCTGGCCGCAAGAGCCCTTACTTCTTCAATGCTGGATTGTTTAATACAGGTCGTGACCTAGCGCGCTTAGGTCGCTTCTACGCAGCAGCATTGGCTGATTCTGGCATTGAGTTTGATGTACTATTTGGTCCTGCATACAAAGGTATCCCAATTGCAACGACGACAGCGGTTGCACTAGCGGATCACCACGATGTAGACACGCCCTACTGCTTCAACCGCAAAGAAGCGAAAAACCACGGTGAAGGTGGCAACCTTGTCGGTAGCGCGCTTGAAGGTCGCATCATGTTAGTGGACGACGTGATCACTGCAGGTACTGCGATTCGTGAGTCGATGGAAATCATCCAAGCAAATGGCGCTGATTTAGCGGGCGTGCTTGTTGCTATCGACCGTCAAGAGAAGGGCAAAGGCGAACTGTCTGCGATTCAAGAAGTTGAGCGTGACTTCGGTTGTGCGATTATCTCAATCGTTAGCCTGACTGACTTGGTGACTTTCCTTGAAGAGAAAGGCACAGACGCAGCACACCTAGAGTCAGTAAAAGCATACCGCGCTCAATACGGCATCTAATACTACTCGTAATTAGACTATAGAATGCACAAGGGGCTGATGATTCATCAGCCCCTTTCCTTTTGGTTCAGTATTCATTATTTATAACGAATGCCGCGCTCCACTTCTGGGTCTTCCATGGTCTTAAAGCGCTTGTGCAGCCACATCCACTGTTCTGGTGCTCTTAAGATAATCTTCTCAAGGTAGCGGTTCATGTAGGCGGCAGCCGCTTTCTCATCTTTCTGTGGATAGTCATCTTCAATTGATTCATCGGCCATGATTTCATACTTGCCATCGGCATTTCTAAAACCAGACCCCGGAACAAGTGCACATCGGCTAGTGTAAGCTAGGATACTGGTGCCTGTTGTGGTACACGCATCTTCTACTGCGAAGAAAGGCACAAACACAGACTTGTTACGACCGTAATCATGATCCGGTAGGTAGAAAAGGATCTCACCTTGACGCAGGATTCGAATCATACGCTTCACGTCTTTACGGTGAATCAGGCGGTTGCCGTTTTGAGTACGACCACGGTATTGAATGAATTCATAAGCCGGATTGTTGTGCGGGCGATAAACACCTAAACCAGAAATACCTAATACAGCCATTGCTCGCGCAGTGATCTCTAGGTTTAAGGCATGCACACAGCATAGAAGAACACCTTTACCGTTAGCTTTGTGCGTACGCAGTGTTTGGGTGTCTTTATCTACTAGGATGCGCTTGAAGCGCCACGTCGGCCAAAACCAGGTAATACCGGTTTCGATCAGTGCCATACCGGTGTTCTTAAAGTTCTCACTGACCATTGCCGCGACTTCATCTGCTGGCTTGTCTGGGAAGGCGAGCTCCAAATTACGTGTTGCTACCGCGACGCGCTTTTTACCATAGCGAGCCCCCAAAGAGCCTAACGATCGGCCTAACAGCAGTAAGAGGCGATAAGGGAGAACGTTAACGATAAGCGCCAATAACCCAAAACCGAACCATACTCCCCAGTATTTAGGGTGGAGTAACGCCAGAGTAAAGGGTGGCTTAGTAATAACGTGTTGTGCAGTGCTGTTTGTCGGAGAAGTTTTCGTCGTCATAACCATCACTTAAGATTTGATTGCTACTTAATTTGATTGTTACTTAATCTGAGCGCTTAGCAGAGCCCAATAAGCATCAAAGTTTTCTGTTGGTTGATATTTGAAGTCTGAGCGAACAAATCGATTCAAGCTGCCTTCAACTTGACCGAGCAGTTGAGCGGCTAAGATTTTCTCATCAACCGGGAATGATTTCCCTTCACGAAGCTTTCTTTCACGCAGGATCTGGCGAAGTTGCGTCTCAATGCGTTCGAAAAGTTGGTTGATGCGATCACGCAGGCGTTCATTTTCAAACATTAGAGCATGACCAGATAAAATTCGAGTCAGGCCTGGGTTACGTTCTGAGAAAACTAAGATAAGTTGTAGTACTAGGCGTATGCGCTCTAGCGTGTCTTTCTCTTCATCCAGAATACGGTTGATTCGAGACATCAACGCTTCTTCAATGAACTCGATCAGGCCTTCAAACATGCGGGCTTTGCTTGGGAAGTGGCGGTATAACGCAGCTTCAGAAACACCCACTTGCTTGGCCAACTTTACCGTTGTGATACGAGAAGCACCTTCGGTCGATTCCAACATTTGTGCGAGAGCTTGTAGGATTTCTTCACGACGGTTTGATTTTCGAGTACCAGCCATCTATTTACTTCCTTTCCTAAAGATGAGGATTGAGTGAAGAAGGATTATAAACACCATTCAATTCTGTTTCCTAGTTTTGTAAGCCCTAGGTCAACAGAATCGAGAGGTGTCAGCAGATTATCAGAGCAAATTTGTGCGTTTATACATTAATAAGCTGTTGGATCTGATCGAGGATCTGGAAACCAAGTGTGTCTTTGCTTTCCAGTGGCAGAGATTTATCGCCGCCTTTCCAATAAAGGTGCAGCTCATTGCTACTGCTATTGAAGCCTTGGCCTTCAACTGAGACGTCGTTGGCGCAGATCATATCGAGGTTCTTTCTTTCCAGTTTACCGCGTGCGTACTTCTCAACATCTTGAGTTTCTGCTGCGAAGCCGACAGTAAATGGGCGACCTTCGGTCATTGAAGCGACAGAAGCGACAATATCTGGGTTTTTAACCATTTGAATGGTCATGTCGTCTTTACCGTCGACCTTTTTAAGCTTTTGGTCTGCAATGGTCTCAGGGCGGTAATCGGCAACTGCGGCGCAGCTGATGAAAATATCGTGTTGAGAAGCGTTAGCAGTAACGGCATCAAACATCTGTTGTGCGCTGTCGACATCAATACGATTAACTTTATTTGGCGTTGCTAATGAAACAGGGCCGCTGATTAGAGTCACTGTTGCGCCTTGTTTCGCTGCCGCTTCAGCCAGAGCATAGCCCATCTTGCCCGAGCTGTGGTTGGTAATGTAACGCACCGGGTCAATCGCTTCACGAGTCGGGCCTGCAGTAATAAGCACAGAACGGCCAGCAAGTGGCTTAGGTTGGAAGAAGTCTTCACAGCGATGCACGAGCTGCATTGGCTCTAACATACGACCCATACCGACATCACCACACGCTTGCTCGCCAGCCGCTGGCCCCCAAACTTCACAACCACGACGTTTTAGTGTCGCAATGTTCTCTTGAGTGGCAGGGTGGCTGTACATTTGTTGGTTCATTGCCGGAGATACCGCAACTGGCGCATCGGTTGCTAAAACCAAAGTGGTCAGTAGGTCGTTACCCATGCCCGCTGTCATACGAGCAATCAGGTCTGCGGTTGCTGGCGCTAGTAATACCAAGTCAGCCCACTTTGCGAGCTCAATGTGCCCCATGGAAGCCTCAGCAGCAGGATCAAGCAAACTATCAGACACTGGCCTTCCAGAGACGGCTTGCATGGTGAGAGGAGTAATGAACTCCTTGGCTGCATTCGTCATCACGACTTGTACTTGTGCTCCACGTTCAATTAAGCGTCGAGTCAGTTCGGCACATTTATACGCAGCGATACCACCACTAATGCCAAGTAGGATTTTTTTCCCAGCCAGGCCTTGTAGGTCAGCGTTATCCAGTTGATTAACCAATGTTTGCATGATTCTGTTCCTTAATTTCTCTGCGACTTACGATATCAGAACAAAGGATAAGTGCCTAGAAGCAGAACTCGAACAGAGTTGACGCTCATCAAGTTGGTGTTATCAAACTTATCAATTACACGATTTTGTTAGTGTCTCGTTTCCTTTGATCTCTATCGAAGGATCTCTGATTACGATCTCATTAAGGTGATGGGTTGTGTTCATGACCAATGATTGTCTTTATATGCCAGTAGATAAAATACCTGCCGAATCGATGCCGAGAGAAAAGTTGTTAAATAGAGGGCCTGATTCTTTGAGTGATGCTGAACTGCTCGCGATATTCCTGCGAACAGGGACACAAGGAATGAACGTCTTGGAACTCGCTGACAAGTTGATCAAAGACTTTGGCTCACTCCGTCATCTTTTTTCAGCAACACAGGAAGAGTTTTGTGCTCATAAAGGGATGGGGCAGGCCAAGTATGTTCAATTGCAGGCTGTATTAGAGATGACGCAGCGTTATCTAGCAGAGACTTTATCTCGTGGAGATGCGCTTACGAGCCCTAGCCATACTAAGCTTTATCTTTCGAGCATGTTGCGTGATCGCCAGCGAGAAGCCTTCTATATATTGTTCCTCGATAACCAAAATAGGGTAATAAAGGACGAGGTGATGTTTGAAGGAACCATCGATGCCGCATCGGTTTACCCGCGGGAAGTGGTTAAACGGGCACTTCATCATAATGCGGCGGCATTAATCTTAGCTCATAACCATCCTTCAGGTGTTGCTGAGCCCAGCCAAGCGGATAGGCGGATTACACGCCGATTAACCGACGCATTAGCGCTGGTGGACATCCGAGTTCTCGACCATTTTGTCGTTGGAGATGGCGAAGTTGTCTCTTTTGCAGAGCGTGGATGGATTTGAATCACATTTTAGGTTGTTAGTTGCGTTAAATCTGCTATTATTCCGCCCACATTTTTAGACCTAAAATCAGCTCTGATTACTCAAGCAAGCTGCGCTGCACAAAAAAAGATCACGAAATCCGTAAAAAGGATCTGTTCGGGTCTTGAGCAATGCGTGTCAAGTTAGTATAATGCGCGACCTTTGATAGCCTTGTATGGATTTTCCATAACGGTTTTTACCTTCTATTTTAATTGATAGAGAGGTTCGGCCACCAAGGTTGATATCGAGCTGAAACGATTGGAGAAGACATTCATGTCCCGAGTATGCCAAGTAACTGGTAAGCGTCCAGTAACGGGTAACAACCGTTCACACGCACGCAATGCTACTAAGCGCCGTTTTCTGCCGAACCTACAAACTCATCGTTTCTGGGTAGAGAGCGAAAAACGTTTTGTTAAACTACGTCTAACTGCTAAAGGCATGCGTATCATTGATAAGAAAGGCATCGATGCTGTTCTTGTTGATATCCGTGCACGTGGCGAAAACGTTTAAGAGGAATTAAGCAATGGCTAAAGGCATTCGTGAGAAAATTCGTCTAGTATCTTCTGCAGGTACTGGTCACTTCTACACAACTGATAAGAACAAGCGTAACATGCCAGGCAAATTTGAGATCAAAAAGTTTGATCCAGTAGTTCGCCAACACGTTATGTACAAAGAAGCTAAAATCAAGTAATTGATGCTTTTTTTGCTCTTCTTCAGTAGAAGAAAGAATTGAAAAACCCAGTTTAATCGCTGGGTTTTTTTATATCTAAAATTTGAGGAACTCAATTGTTCTTGCTTGATATAGCGTCTGATCGATAGAAAACTGCACAACATAGAAAGTATTGCCACTTTCACGATATACTGAATGTTCAATAGGTTAGATGAGCAGAATCAGATGAGATATCGTGGACGCCGGTGGAACAACATACTCATGTTCAGTGTGATCGCTTTTATTGGCGTGTTAAACCTTCCAACATTGATCAAAGCGTACCTTATTGAACCTGAACCGCAGGTTGATAGCCCTTATCCTTATCTCCTGAATCCAGCGGCAGAGCTTCAAGCGCTGCACTTTGCTAAGTGGTCTGTCATTCAACAAGACAATCAATGGGTTTACCAGTTCGAAGATACAGACTTCCCTCAAACCACCAATGCACAAGAGTTGTCACAACGTTGGAAAGAGCTTGTGGGCACGGAAGTTGACTCACAGACCTACACAGACCTTACGCCTCGGTTAAGTACACCACACACCATCGAAGTATGGTATCAAGACCAAGAAGAGCCCCAGCGTATTACCTATTATCAATTGCCGGAGTTCTGGTTGTTAAAAAACTGGAATGATCAGTGGTTGGCGGTGTCTATTGAAGAGAGCTACCTGTTTCCAAGCTTTAACGCTAACCACTCCTCTAAATCGGACGACTAGATTATGCCTGAATTACCCGAAGTCGAAGTAAGCCGCATGGGGATCTCGCCTCATTTAGTCGGTGAGACCATTAAAACTCTTACTTTTCGCACGCCCAAGCTGCGTTGGGATATCCCACAAGAGTTAAAAGCATTAGAAGGGCAGGTGATTCGCTCTATCTCGCGCCGTGCAAAGTACCTATTGATTGAAACGGATACTGGTACTGCCATTGTTCACCTTGGTATGTCTGGCTCACTACGCGTATTAGATGCTGACTTCCCAGCAGCAAAGCACGATCACGTGGATCTTAAGCTCACTAATGGAAAAGTACTACGCTACAACGATCCACGTCGTTTTGGCGCTTGGCTGTGGTCTGCTCCCGACGAAACACACCCTGTGTTACTCGGTTCTGGCCCTGAACCACTAACCGATGACTTCAACGCTGACTACATTGCTGAGAAAGCAGAAAAGCGTAAAGTGGCCGTCAAGCAGTTCATCATGGACAACAAAGTGGTGGTTGGTGTGGGTAATATCTATGCCAATGAAGCGCTATTTGCTTCACGTATTAGCCCTTTGCGCCCTGCAAGCAAAGTGACAAAACAAGAGTGGGTCTTGTTGACCAAAGAGATCAAACAAGTGCTCGCCACCGCCATTAAACAAGGTGGTACTACGCTAAAAGATTTCGCACAAGCAGATGGCAAACCGGGGTATTTCGCCCAAGAGCTGCAAGTGTATGGGAAAGCGGGTGAAAAGTGCCCAAGCTGTGAAGCATTGATTCAAGAGCTAAAAATCGGACAGCGCAATACGTTTTATTGCGAAGAGTGCCAAGTATAGAAAATCTGAACTCGTGTTCACTTTTTATTGCTAGTCGATAGGCTAGCGAGTGGCTACAATTGTACTAATTATATGAATTGAGAATAGTAGAATGAAATATTTAGTAACTGGCGTTGCTGGTTTTATTGGCTCTGCAGTGTCAGAGCGACTATGTGCGGCAGGGCATGAGGTTGTTGGTATCGATAACCTAAATGACTACTACGAAGTCTCTCTGAAACATGATCGCCTTAAGCGTATCGAGCATGAAAAGCTTACTTTTATCGAGCTGGATCTCGCTGATAGAGAAGGTATCGCTGAGCTTTTCGCACAGCAAAAGTTTGACCGCGTCATTCATTTAGCGGCGCAAGCTGGCGTTCGTTACTCAATTGATAATCCAATGGCGTATGCTGACAGTAATCTTGTTGGCCACTTAGCTATTCTTGAAGGCTGTCGCCATAACAAGGTTGAACACCTAGTGTACGCTTCATCAAGCTCTGTTTATGGCTTGAACCAGAAAATGCCATTCCACACGGCAGACAGCGTTGATCACCCAATCTCATTGTACGCAGCGACTAAGAAGTCGAATGAGTTGATGGCACACACTTACTCGCATCTATATGACGTACCAACGACAGGTCTTCGCTTCTTTACGGTTTACGGCCCTTGGAGTCGACCTGATATGGCGATGTTCAAGTTTGCGAATCTAATCGTAGCGGGCAAAGAAATCGACATTTATAACAACGGCGACATGATGCGTGACTTCACTTATATCGATGATATCGTTGAAGGTATTATTCGTGTTCAAGATCGTATACCAGCCAAGCAACCAGATTGGACCGTTGAGCAAGGGTCACCAGCAACCAGTTCTGCTCCGTATCGCGTGTTTAACATCGGTCATGGCAGCCCGGTTAAATTAATGGACTACATCGAAGCATTAGAAGGTGCTCTAGGTGTTGAAGCGAAAAAGAACTTCATGCCAATGCAGCCTGGTGATGTGTACGCGACTTACGCTGATACGGAAGATTTGTTTGAAGCGGTCGGCTACAAGCCTCAAGTTAAGATCCAAGAAGGAGCGAAAGCTTTCGCGGATTGGTATAAAGCTTATTACTCGCTGTAGTAATGTAAGCGCGCAATTAAGCAG